>DQAA01000152.1 GCA_003523465.1 Pseudomonas sp. | reverse complement strand
GGCGGCTGGTGGTTCTGGGACCCGGTGGAAAACGCCTCGTTCATGCCATGGCTGGTGGGCACCGCGCTGATCCACTCGCTGGCCGTCACCGAAAAACGTGGCGTGTTCAAGAGCTGGACCGTACTGCTGGCCATCGCCGCGTTCTCCCTCAGCCTGCTCGGTACCTTCCTGGTCCGTTCCGGCGTGCTGACCTCGGTGCATGCCTTTGCCGCCGACCCTGAGCGCGGCATCTTCATCCTGTTCTTCCTGCTGATCGTGGTCGGTGGTTCGCTGACCCTGTTCGCCCTGCGCGCGCCGGTGGTCAAGAGCCAGGTCGGCTTCGCCCTGTGGTCCCGCGAGACCCTGCTGCTGGCGAACAACCTGGTGCTGGTGGTGGCCGCCTCGATGATCCTCCTCGGCACCCTGTATCCGCTGGTGCTGGACGCCCTGACCGGCGCCAAGCTGTCGGTGGGCCCGCCGTACTTCGATGCCCTGTTCATTCCGCTGATGGCGCTGCTCATGGTGGTGCTGGCGATCGGCGTGCTGGTGCGCTGGAAAGACACCCCCGGCCGCTGGCTGGCCGGCATGCTGACCCCGGTGCTGGTCGGCAGCGNNTGGTCCTGGCGCCGATCTGCGGCCTGCTGGTGGATGACTTCGACTGGGCAGTGCTGACCACCTTCGCCCTGGCCGCGTGGATCATCCTTGCCGGCCTGCGCGATATCTTCGACAAGACCCGCAACAAGGGCCTGCTCAAGGGTATCCGTGGCCTGAGCCGCAGCTACTGGGGCATGCACGTCGCCCACCTGGGCCTGGCGGTCTGCGCCCTGGGCGTGGTGCTGTCGAGCAACAACAGCGCCGAACGCGACCTGCGCCTGGCGCCGGGCGAGTCGGTTGAGCTGGGCGGATATCACTTCGTCTTCGAGGGCGCCAAGCACTTCGAAGGCCCCAACTTCACCTCCGACAAGGGCACCGTGCGGATCCTCAAGGACGGCCGCGAAATCAGCGTGCTGCATCCTGAAAAACGCCTGTACACCGTGCAGCAGTCGATGATGACCGAGGCCGGTATCGACGCCGGTTTCACTCGCGACCTCTACGTCGCCCTCGGCGAGCCCCTGGAAAACGGCGCCTGGGCAGTGCGGGTCCACGTCAAGCCGTTCGTGCGCTGGATCTGGCTGGGCGGGTTGCTGACCGGGCTGGGCGGTTTCATCGCGGCGCTGGATCGGCGCTATCGAATCAAGGTCAAGACCAAGGTGCGTGATGTCCTCGGTCTGGAAGGAGCGACTGCATGAAGCGTTGGGTCATGGTGCTGCCGCTGGCAGTGTTCCTGCTGGTGGCGGTGTTTCTCTACCGCGGTCTGTTCCTCAATCCGGCCGAGTTGCCTTCGGCGATGATCGGCAAGCCGTTCCCGGCGTTCTCCCTGCCCAATGTGCAGGGCGACCGCACCCTCAGCGAGGCGGACCTCAAGGGCAAGCCGGCGCTGGTCAATGTCTGGGGCACCTGGTGCGTATCGTGCCGGGTCGAGCATCCGGTGCTGAACAAGCTGGCCCAGCAGGGCGTGGTGATCTACGGGGTCAACTACAAGGACGACAACGCCGCCGCGCTGAAATGGCTGGCGGAGTTCCACAACCCCTACCAGATGGATATCCGCGACGAAGAAGGCACCCTGGGCCTGAACCTGGGCGTCTACGGCGCGCCGGAAACCTTCCTGATCGACGCCAAGGGCGTGATCCGCGACAAGTTCGTCGGCGTCATCGACGAAACCGTCTGGCGCGAGAAGCTGGCGCCGGTCTACCAGGGCCTGGTCGACGAGGCCCGTCAATGAAGCGCTGGCTTGCTGCCGCTGTCCTTGGCCTGAGCCTGTGCGGCGTGGCCAAGGCGGCCATCGACACCTACCAGTTCGTGGACGAGGCCGAACGCGAGCGCTACCGCGAGCTGACCAAGGAACTGCGCTGCCCCAAGTGCCAGAACCAGGACATCGCCGACTCCAACGCGCCGATTGCCGCCGACCTGCGCCGGGAAATCTTCCGCCTGCTCGGCGAAGGCAAGAGCAATCAGCAGATCGTCGATTTCATGGTCGATCGCTACGGTGATTTCGTCCGCTACAAGCCGGCGCTCAACGCCAAGACCTGGCTGCTCTGGTTCGGTCCGGCAGTGCTGCTGCTGGGCGGTATCGGCGTCATGGCGGTGATCGTGCGCAAGCGCCGCGTACCTGCGGGCACTGCTTCGGCCGACCTTTCCCCCGAGGAGCGTGAGCGCCTCGCCAAACTGCTGGACAAAGAACAGACCAATGACTGATTTCTGGCTCGCTTCAGGCCTGCTGTTGCTGGTAGCCCTGAGCTTTTTGCTGATTCCGGTGTTGCGTGGCCGTCGTGCGCAGCAGGAAGAAGACCGTACCGCCCTCAATGTTGCGCTTTATCAGGAGCGTGTCGCCGAATTGCAGGCCCAGGGTGCCCAGGGCGTGCTCAACGCCGAACAGCTGGCCCGCGGTCGCGACGAAGCGGCCCGCGAACTGTTGGATGACACCGAAAACGCCGAACCGTC
>DQAA01000631.1:4700-4873 GCA_003523465.1 Pseudomonas sp. | reverse complement strand
GTCAGTCCCAGAGCGGCATCACCCGCCTGCTGGCCGGCCCGACCGGCGAGCGCAACAGCTACACCATCCTGCCGCGCGAGCACGTGCTGTGCCTGGCCGACAACGAAGCCGACCTGCTGACCCAGCTGGCCGCAGTCTTCGCGGTAGGCAGTTCGGCGGTCGTGCTGGATGGC
>DQAA01000631.1:0-4689 GCA_003523465.1 Pseudomonas sp. | reverse complement strand
CGCGGATCAAGCTGGTGGCCGAGTGGAACAAGGAAGACGTGCAGTTCGACGCCGTCCTGCACCACGGCGACTCCGACCAGCTGCGCGGCATCTGCGAGCAGATCGCCAAGCGTCCGGGCGCCATCGTCGGCGTTCACGGCCTGTCCTCGGGTGAAACCGCGGTCGCGCTGGAGCGCCTGGTGATCGAACGGGCACTGAGCGTGAACACCGCTGCGGCGGGGGGTAACGCGAGCCTGATGACTATCGGTTGATAGTCGGAGGGAAATGAAACGGGGCAGGTTTCNNCTGAAGGAGTTGCGCGAAACCCGCCCCGTTTTGTTTTGGCCGATCAAGCGAGGGCCAGCATTACAGCGATCACTAGATGTACGAGAGAAGCGTAAGGGCCGAGATGATGTTCGACACCCAGATCAACGTACCGAAGGCCATCCAGCCTTTGTTGGCACCACTGAAATCTGCGTTCGACGCGCCCTGCGGATCGTCCGCCAGAACATTTATCGCTTGCTGAAGCTTGTACATCACCCACAGTACGGCTAGCAGTTGCACGACCGCTTCAGCCAGGGCTCGCAGGAGCAGCAACGCCTCCCCCCTCAATCCACCGGTGGGTTCGGGAGCCAGAATCCCCGAAAAAAGACAGATGGCTAGAATCAGCCACAAGCCAGCAGCCAGAAGATTCGGCGACCACTCGTGTTGGCGCCCCGACTGCTTGAGGCCTTCATCAATCCGGTGGACCAACGGAAATATGAAAATCACCGGAATAATGGCGCGAAGTAAAGGAATCACCCGATCACCGGTGGCATCCCTGTAAGTCGCCCAGTTCCGGTAGAACCAATACAGGATATAAAGCCCCGTGGTCATTATCGTCATGTAGATCAACTTGTTGGTTGAAACCACATAGAACCTCTGCGCGGCCGTTTTATCAGACTTGTCTGCCGCCGATGTTGTATTCAAGGACATAAAAACAATCTCATGATTCAAGGGGCGCTAATCAAATACTCATATCTCGAACACCGCTGTAGTCCGCGTCTGAAAACTCAGGAAAAAAAGCCGAGAAAATCAGCGATCTATCGCCAGACCACTTGGGGATATTTTCCGCAGACAAACTTTCGCCCTGACCGCAAAGCCCTCACAGCACCAGCCACGCTGAACTGACGATCAATATCCAGAACCCGTTGGCCACCGTCAGTCGCGCATTCCCCGCCCCCTCCGGATCGCCCTCGCAAAAATTTATGGCCTGCTGGACTCGGCACTGGAACAGATGAAACAGCAGCACCGCGACCAACGCCGCTGGCGCAAGCTCGGGCAGTGGCAGCATCACCATCCACAGGTGATGCGCGGACAGCCCCATCAGCAGCACCCCGAACGCCAGCCACCAGGGTGACCAGCGATAGCTGCGCCCCGACCCGCGAATCCGCCCGTCGACCCGATGCAGCAGCGAATAGAGGAACAGTTCAGGCAACAGGATGCGGGGCAGCAACATGACCCTGGCACCGCTGGCATCTCGGTAGAGCTCCCAGTTGCGCGATGACCAGAACAGCCAATACAGCCCCGACGTGAAAAGGGTCATGACGATCAACTTCGGCACCGCCACGACGAAGAAGGCGGGCTGTACCGGATGCAAGGGGGAAGCAGTGCTTATGGACATGAACAGGACCGTCGTGCTGGAGATGGTCCATGGAACCGCACGGCGGTGGTTCCGGGCTGCCGGCTCGCTCTCGGCGAAGAGAACGAAGATTCCGACAGGAGTGAGGAGTTGGACTACAAAGCTGAACGAGCATCAAAGCACTGCGCAGGGTAGCGACGCGAGTATCCAGGCCAGCAGGCAGACCGTGAAGATAAATATCCCCGGCAGAATCCACAGCCAATTGGCGAGTGTCAGACGATGATTGCCAACCCCCTCCGCATCAGCCTCATGAAAGTTCATGGCCCGCTGAACCAGCGCCATCAGCCAGAGCTGCAAAGCCCATACGAAATACATCACCCCATAGACTTTCAGCAGCCGGTAGTTGGCCTCCTTGGCGGGAACATCCTTCAGCCAGTCCGGCGACCTCATGCCGGGCTCGATCCAGACCGGCGAACACGCCAACAACATCGTGATCAATACCCCGATGGTCAGCAGCACGGGTGAAAACCCGCAGGCCAGGTTCCGTGCACGCAGCCCGTTATCGACCCGTTTCAAAAGTGGGTAGAGAAAAATAACCGGGAAGAGCGTACGCAACAGCGGGATCACCTTGTCACCGGTAGCCCGCTTGTAGGTCGCCCAGTTTCGATAGTTCCAATACAGGATATAAGCACCGAACGTGAAGAAGGTCATGACGATCATCTTGCGGACTGAAACAACATAGAACAGGGGACCTGACGCTTTATCCTCGGAAGGCGTCGAAGGGGAAACAGTGCTTGTGGACATGAAAACCGCCTTGCTTTAAAAGGCCGGCAATCAAACACCTGAAAGCACGGGAAAGCTGTAGTCCAAATCCTCGCCAAAAGACAGAAACGTCGGAATTATCGACCCATTCAGCCCGGCCTCCTGTAGTCCCTTGTTCTTCTACCCCGTTATCACCCAGACCTATTTCCCTGTGCACCGCCGCCACGGCCTCCTAGACTCGCCCCACTCCCGAACAAAGGACCGCCGCCATGACCGAGACCCTGCTCAGCGCCCGCAATCTGGCGTTCGAACTCTATGAAGTGCTGGATGCCGAAGCCCTCACCCGCCGCGAGCGTTTCGCCGAGCACAATCGCGAGACCTTCGATGCAGCGCTGTCCACGGCGCGGACCATCGCCGAGAAGTATTTCGCGCCGCATAACCGCAAGGGCGACGAAAACGAGCCGCGCTACGAGAACGGCGAGGCCGTGCTGATTCCGGAAGTGAAACCGGCGGTAGACGCCTTCCTCGAAGCCGGTTTCCTCAATGCCAACCGCGATTTCGAGGCCGGCGGCATGCAGTTGCCGACCCTGCTGTCCCAGGCCTGTTTCGCCCATTTCCAGGCAGCCAACGCCGGGACCACCGCCTACCCGTTCCTGACCATGGGCGCGGCCAACCTGATCGAGAGTTTCGGCACCGACGAGCAGAAACGCCTGTTCCTGCAGCCGATGATCGATGGCCGCTTCTTCGGCACCATGGCCCTCACCGAGCCCCACGCCGGCTCGTCGCTGGCGGATATCCGCACCCGTGCCGAACCCGCCGCCGATGGCAGCTACCGCCTGCGCGGGAACAAGATCTTCATTTCCGGCGGCGACCATCCACTGTCGGAGAACATCGTGCATATGGTCCTGGCCAAGCTGCCGGATGCGCCACCTGGAGTGAAGGGCATTTCCCTGTTCATCGTGCCCAAGTTCCTGGTCAACGACGACGGCAGCCTCGGCCCGCGCAACGATGTGGCCCTGGCCGGGCTGTTCCACAAGATGGGCTGGCGCGGCACCACCTCGACGGCACTGAATTTCGGCGACAACGGCAACTGCGTCGGCTACCTGATCGGCAAGCCGCACCAGGGCCTGGCCTGCATGTTCCAGATGATGAACGAGGCGCGGATCGGCGTCGGCATGGGCGCGGTGATGCTCGGCTACGCCGGCTACCTGTACTCCCTCGACTACGCCCGCCAGCGCCCGCAGGGTCGCCTGCTGGACAACAAGGACCCGTCCACCCCGGCCGTGCCGATCATTGCCCACGCCGACGTGAAACGCATGCTGCTGACGCAGAAGGCCTACGTCGAAGGCGCCTTCGACCTCGGCCTGTACGCCGCGCGGCTGTTCGACGATACCCAGACCGGGGAAACCCCGGAAGCGCGCCAGCAGGCCCATGAACTGCTCGACCTGCTGACGCCGATCGTCAAGTCCTGGCCTTCGGAGTTCTGCCTCAAGGCCAACGAACTGGCGATCCAGATTCTCGGCGGCCACGGCTACACCCGCGAATACCCGGTGGAGCAGTACTACCGCGACAACCGCCTGAACCCGATCCACGAGGGCACCCACGGCATCCAGTCCCTCGACCTGCTCGGGCGCAAGCTGGCGCAGAACGGCGGTGCCGGGCTCAAGCAACTGGTGCGCCTGATCGCCGGGACCTGCGAACGTGCCCACCAGCACCCGAACCTGGACACCCTGCGCCAGCCCCTGGAACAACTGCTGACCCGCCTGCAAGCCGTGACCCTGGGCCTGCTCGGCGATATGGCGACGGGCAAGGTCAACGCTGCCCTGGCCAACTCCGCCCTGTACATGAGGGCGTTCGGGCACTGCGTGATCGGCTGGCGCTGGCTGGAACAGGCGATCCGCGCCGAAGAAGGCCTGGCTGCTGGCAACGATGCGGACCGCGACTTCTATAAGGGCAAGCTGCAGGCGGCGAGATTCTTCCTCACCTGGGAAGTACCTCCCTGCCATAATGACCTCGCATTGCTCGAGGCACGCGACGACACCTGCCCGGGCATGCAGGACGAGTGGTTCTGAGGGGGAACCACCGNNCGCTAACCCGGAGTTCCGTCCATGTTCGATTCCACCACGCCGCTGCGTCAGCGCTTTGCCGCGCTGCGCAGCGGCGGCGAGTTTTTCTCCCTGCGCCATGTGCGCCAGTCCCACCAGCACCTGTCGGTGCGCAAGAATGTCGCCGAACCGCCGAGCCTTGGTCGCGATGAAGGCGCCATGCTCACCGTGCGGGTCAGCGGCGTCGAGGCCTACGCGGCCACCGCAGACCTGTCCCAGGCC
>DQAA01000451.1 GCA_003523465.1 Pseudomonas sp. | reverse complement strand
CGAGGCGCAGGATCTGGAACGGGTGCGGCCGGCGCTGCTGGCACTCGGTCAGCGGGTCACCCATATGGGCGGCGTCGGCGCGGGGCAGGTGACCAAGGCCTGCAACCAGATGATCGTGGCCTGCAATGCCCTGGTGATTGCCGAGGTGGTGGCACTGGCGGAGAAGTCCGGGGTGGATGCCAGCCTGATCGCCGAGGCCCTGGCCGGTGGCTTCGCCGATTCGAAACCCTTGCAGATCCTTGCCCCGCAGATGGCCGAAAGCCGCTTCGAGCCAGTGAAGTGGCACGTGCGGACCTTGCTCAAGGACCTCGATACCGCCGTGAAATTCTCCCGCGAGCAGGGCTCGGCGACTCCGGTCAGCGGCCTGGCCGCACAGTTGATGCGCCTGCATGGCAGTCAGGGGTATCTGGAAAAAGATCCAGCGACGCTGATTGATCTGTATCGCAGCAAGCCATAAGGCTTTCTTCGCGGTAGTTGAGCGTGTCGAGTACGGCGCGCAGGTCCTCCAGCGGTACCGGCCGGCTGAGCAGATAGCCCTGGATGGCATCGCAGCCCAGGCGTTGGAGGAAGCTGTATTGCTCCTCGGTTTCCACGCCCTCGGTGATCACCTTCAGGTGCAGGGTGTGGGCCATGACCATGATCGCCTGGACGATGTTGCTGTCCGCCCGTGATTGCGGCACGTCCTGGATGAACGAGCGGTCGATCTTCAGGGTGTCCAGGGGCAGGCGCTTGAGGTAGGCCAGGGAGGAATAGCCGGTCCCGAAGTCGTCGATGGACAGCGACACGCCCTGTTCGCGGATGCGCCGCAACAGGGCAATGGTGCTGTGGATATTGGCCATCAGCGCGTTTTCCGTGACTTCCAGTTCCAGGCGCCAGGCCGGGAGGCCTGCGTTGTGCAGCGCGGTTTCGACTTCTTCTGCCAGCTCGTCGCGCCCCAGGGTCAGGGCGGAGCAATTCACCGTCACCTTCAATTCGCCGAAACCGTGCTGGCTGAGATGGGCCAGGTCATGGCAGGCGCGGCGCAGAACCCAGAGATCGAGGTCGGCGATCAGGCCGTTGGTTTCGGCGATGCCGATAAAACGATCGGGGCTCAGCAGGCCATGCTGCGGATGCTGCCAGCGGATCAGCGCTTCGAGCTTGCTGACCTTGCCGCTGGCGAGGTCGTAGATCGGCTGGTAGTGCAGGCGCAGGCCGCGGTCTTCCTGCAGGGCGATGCGCAGTTCTTCTTCGAGCTGCAGTTCCAGGGTGGCGCGGGTCTTGAGGTTGTCGCTGAAAAAGTTCGCCTTGTTGCGGCCGCCGCCCTTGGATTGGTAGAGGGCGAGGTCCGCGTGCTTGAGCAGTTCGTCGCAGGTACTGCCGTCGGTGGGATAAAGGCTGATGCCGATGCTGGTGGTCATGACCATGCGCCGTCCGGCCAGGTCGATGGGCTCGCGCACCTTGTTGAGGATGCGCTGGGCCAGGCCGCGGGCTTCCTCGGCGCTGTTCAGGCTGAAGAGGATGCAGAACTCGTCGCCACCGAGGCGGGCGACGATGTCCTGGGTGCGGGTGGCGCTGCTGATCAGGTGGGCGATGGCCTTGAGCAACTGGTCGCCGGCGTCGTGGCCGAGGCTGTCGTTGATCCGTTTGAAATGGTCGATGTCCAGGAACATCACCCCAAGCATGCCGCCCAGCTGGACCCGCTCGGCCAGGCGCTCGGCGAAGATCTGGTTGAAGCCACGGCGGTTGATCAGGTTTGTCAGGGCGTCGTAGTGCGCCGCCTGCTGCAGCGACACCCGCGCCTGGTCGAGCTGGCTGAGCAGCGTGTTGACCCGGCGCAGGTCCTGTTCCTTGCTCTGCAGCTTCTTGTCCGACAGTGCCGCGCTGATGCAACTGCTGCTGATCAACAGGGTGATCACGGCGATGGTCAGGCTCAATTGCAGGCTGTTGTCGGTGACCAGGATCTGCGGCGAGCCGCCGCCGGGGAGGATCAGCGTCAGCGCATGCATGCCGGCGTAGTGGGTGGCGATAATGCCGGCGGCCATGACCAGCGCGGCGCTGTACTTGAACAGCTGCGGGCGCGAAACCTGACCCAGGCGCAGATGGCGGGCCATCAGCATCGGCAGCAGTGCGGCGACCAGCGCCACCACCACGGAGGCCAGAACCAGTGTCGGGTCGTAATGCTGCTGGGCGTTGGAACGCAGGGCGGCCATGCCGGTGTAGTGCATGATCGCCACGCCGGAGGCGATGCACAGTGCGGCCAGGGTGTAATGGCGCAGGCCGGGCTGGCTCTGGCCGAGGAAGCTCATGGCGCCGAGGGCGGCGAAAAGCATGATCAGCAGCGACACGCCGGTGAGAAACATGTCGTAGTGGACTTCCAGCGACGTCTCGAACGCGAGCATGCCGATGTAGTGCATCGCCCACACGCTGCAGGCCAGGCAGCAGGCGCCGAGCAGCTTCCAGCGTCGACGGGGGCTGGCCTGTTCGGCATCGCCGATGCGTTCGATGATGTCCAGGGTGGCGAAGCTGCCTGCGCACATCACCAGGTAGGCGAGCAGGATCAGCGAGGGGTTGTGTCGAGCCGCCAAGGCAAAATGCCCCGCCGGGTGCTGGGCGAGCATCATGTGCAGCCATTCCATAGCGCGCCTCTCAGTTCAGCCGAGTTTGCACTCGTCCCCAAACCGCCTGGAGACCCTTTTGGCTTTGAGTATAGGAAGGCGCGAGGGGGCCATACGGGTTAATGGCAGATTGATTTCAACGGTGTGCCAGCCCGGATAATCGCCAGCGGTTATAACGCTGCAAATGGTTACAATTACCCGACATCAATCTCATGGATGATCGCAGACAGGCCGGTCATAGCCTTCTAGATTTTGTCCGGCGTGCGGTACGCGCCGACAACAAAAAGAGGGATCGACCGATGCACAGCCCCACCCAAGCGGCCAATGCCTGGCGCATTCTGTTCCTGCTGTTCCTGGCCAACCTGTTCAACTTCTTCGATCGCACCATCCCCGCCATCGTCATCGAGCCGATCCGTCTGGAATGGCATCTGAGCGATATGCAGATCGGCCTGATCGGTACCGCGTTCACCCTGGTCTATGCAATTGCCGGCCTGCCGCTGGGGCGCCTGGCCGACACCGGCTCGCGCAGCAAGGTGATGGGCTGGGGCCTGACGGTGTGGAGCGGGCTGACGGCGGTCAACGGCATGGTCGGCAGTTTCTGGAGTTTTCTCCTGGTGCGCATGGGCGTCGGAATCGGTGAGGCCAGCTACGCGCCGGCAGCCAACTCGCTGATCGGCGACCTGTTCCCCGCCGAGCGTCGTGCCCGGGCCATGGGCATCTTCATGCTCGGCCTGCCGCTGGGGCTGTTGCTGGCGTTCTTCACCATCGGTGCGATGGTCCAGTACTTCGGTAGCTGGCGCGCGCCGTTCTTCATTGCAGCGGTGCCGGGCCTGCTGCTGGCGATCTTCATGTTCTTCATCCGCGAGCCGGCGCGGGGCGCGGCGGA
>DQAA01000447.1 GCA_003523465.1 Pseudomonas sp. | reverse complement strand
GTCCGGGTGCACCGCGCGGGCCAGCTCGCGGTAGCGAGCGGCCAACTGGTCCAGATCCAGACGGAAGTCCGGTTGCAGGTCAAACAGGGCGAAATGACAAGGAGTACCCACGCGCAGCCTCAGACGTTGAAGCTTTCGCCGCAGCCACACTCACCGCGCACGTTGGGGTTGTTGAACTTGAAGCCTTCGTTCAACCCTTCCTTGACGAAGTCCAGCTCGGTGCCGTCGAGGTAAACCAGGCTTTTCGGATCGATGATCACCTTCATGCCATGGCTCTCGAAGACTTCGTCTTCGTCGTTCGGCTCGTCGACGAACTCCAGTACATAGGCCAGACCGGAGCAGCCGGTAGTACGGACGCCCAGGCGAATGCCGTCACCTTTGCCGCGTCCTTCGAGGGAGCGCCGCACATGGTTGGCGGCGGCTTCTGTCATGCTGATAGCCATCGGGACTCCTTGACCTGCTACAGGCGGGTTAGATCAAACCTTTCTTCTGCTTGTAATCGCGAACGGCAGCCTTGATGGCGTCTTCAGCGAGTACCGAGCAGTGGATCTTCACCGGAGGCAGGGCCAGTTCTTCGGCCAGCTGGGTGTTCTTGATGGTTTCGGCTTCGTCCAGGGTCTTGCCCTTCATCCACTCGGTGGCGAGGGAGCTGGAGGCGATGGCCGAACCGCAACCATAGGTCTTGAACTTGGCGTCTTCGATAACGCCCTGCTCGTTGACCTTGATCTGCAGGCGCATTACGTCGCCGCAAGCAGGAGCACCGACCATGCCGGTGCCGACATCCGGGTCCTCGGCGTTCATCTTGCCGACGTTACGCGGGTTTTCGTAGTGGTCGATGACCTTTTCACTGTATGCCATGGTGCAATTCCTTCCTCATCAGAGAGCCGCTCTTGCTGGCGACTACTTAGTGCGCAGCCCACTCGATCTTGGAGATGTCGACGCCGTCTTTGAACATGTCCCACAGCGGCGACAGTTCGCGCAGCTTGGTAACGGCCTCGCAGACTTTCTGCGCGGCGTAGTCGATTTCTTCTTCGGTGGTGAAGCGACCGAAAGTGAAACGGATCGAGCTGTGCGCCAGCTCGTCGTTGCGGCCCAGGGCGCGCAGGACGTAGGACGGCTCGAGGGATGCCGAAGTACAGGCGGAACCGGACGAAACGGCCAGGTCCTTGAGTGCCATGATCAGCGACTCGCCTTCGACATAGTTGAAGCTCAGGTTCAGGTTGTGCGGGATACGCGCGGTCAGGCTGCCGTTGACGTACAGCTCTTCCAGGCCTTCGACCTGCTTGAAGAAGCGATCGCTCAGGGCCTTGATGCGTACGTTCTCGCTGGCCATCAGCTCCTTGGCTACGGCGAAGGCTTCGCCCATGCCAACGATCTGGTGGGTTGCCAGGGTGCCGGAACGCATGCCGCGCTCGTGACCACCGCCATGCATGGCCGCTTCCAGACGTACGCGAGGCTTGCGGCTGACGTACAGCGCGCCGATGCCTTTAGGGCCGTAGGTCTTGTGGGCGGAGAAGGACATCAGGTCGACTTTCAGCTTCTGCAGGTCGATCTCGACCTTACCGGTGGACTGTGCTGCGTCGACATGGAACATCACGCCGCGGGAGCGGGTCAGCTCACCGATGGCGGCGATGTCGTTGATGGTGCCGATCTCGTTGTTAACGTGCATCACCGAAACCAGGATGGTGTCGTCACGCAGCGCGGCTTCGACCAGTGCCGGAGTGATCAGGCCGTCTTCGCCCGGTTCCAGGTAGGTGACTTCGAAACCTTCGCGCTCGAGTTGGCGAGTGCTGTCCAGGACCGCCTTGTGCTCGATCTTGGAAGTGATGATGTGCTTGCCCTTGGAGCCGTAGAAGTGCGCAACGCCCTTCAGCGCCAGGTTGTCGGACTCGGTGGCACCGCTGGTCCAGACGATTTCCCGTGGGTCGGCGTTGACCAGGTCGGCGACCTGGCGGCGGGCGTTCTCGACCGCTTCCTCGGCCTTCCAGCCGAACACGTGGGAGCGCGAGGNNCGCGAGGCCGGGTTACCGAAGTTCCCGTCGACCAGCAGGCATTCGCTCATTTTCTGGGCGACACGTGGGTCGACCGGAGTGGTCGCGGAATAATCGAGGTAGATCGGCAACTTCATTGAATATCTCCTATCAGGCAGGCGCGTCGCTCGTTCGATACGGTCAATCGACGGCGGACGTTTCGATCTTGTCCAGCGGGGCGCGACCGGCTACGCGGCGCTGATCCTGGCGCAGGGCGACTTCCTGGACCTCACGGCGGGTCACGAGGTCGGCCAGGCTGATTCCGCTGAGGAATTCATGGATCCGGGCGCTGAGGTCACACCACAGGTGGTGGGTCAGGCAGGTGTCGCCGGCATGGCAATCGCCAAGCCCCTGGCAGCGAGTGGCATCGACCGATTCGTTGACCGCATCGATCACCTGGGCCACCTGGATGCTTTCCATGACTCGCGAGAGCTGGTAACCGCCGCCTGGGCCGCGCACGCTGGAAACCAGATTGCTACGGCGCAGCTTGGCGAACAGCTGCTCGAGATAAGAAAGGGAGATGCCCTGGCGCTCGGAGATGTCGGCCAGGGAGACCGGCCCGTTTTGCGCGTGCAGTGCCAGGTCAAGCATGGCAGTCACGGCGTATCGGCCTTTAGTAGTCAGTCGCATGGCTATTTGATACCACGGGAGTTACGGAATGTGTGCGAGTATGCGATTCCCGAGCGTTTAAGTCAACTATAAGACCTAGTGCTTTAGTCGGGATTGCGCCTGAACGGCGGCGCAGATGATAGCAAAGTCGGGGCGCGATCACACGCCCCGATTTACCAGCGGCCTGTCAATGCGTCGGCGCGTCGCTGCGCACCTCGCCCTTGACGCAGGCGAAGTCCTCTTCGTGCAGAGGCGGCAATTCCTTGGCGCAGTAGTCGCTGCCGAGCTTGGTCAGGGCCCCGCACATACCCTCGAGGCGACCATCGACCGCCTGCAGGTGATCAAGCAACTGACCGATGGCACGGGCCACCGGGTCCGGCATGTCTTCGCTGACGCCGTAGGCATCGAAGCCGATCTTCTCGGCCATGGCCTTGCGCCGGGCCTCCTGCTCGACATCGGTCTTGACGATGATGCGCCCGGGAATGCCGACCGCCGT
>DQAA01000062.1:2550-5044 GCA_003523465.1 Pseudomonas sp. | reverse complement strand
ATTGAGCAGGCCATAGTCGTGGATCATGCCGTTGTAACGCACCGCCGTGACCTCGACACCCGCCGCATCCAGCTTGCGGGCATACGCCTCACCCTCGTCCCGCAGCACGTCGAACTCGGCGGTCTGCACCAGTGCTGGCGGCAGGCCCTTGAGCTGCTCGGCGCTGGCCCGCAGCGGCGAGGTGTGGATGTCGTTGCGTGCGCTCTGGTCGGTGGTGTAGCTGTCCCAGAACCATTTCATCATCCCGGTGGTGAGGAAGTGGCCGTNNATCGGTCACCGGCCACAGCAGCAACTGGAAGCGCAGGGCCGGGGCTTTCTGCTCCTTGGCCATCAGCGCGACCACCGCAGCCATGTTGCCGCCGACGCTGTTGCCGGCTACGCCGAGACGCTTGCCGTCGACGCCGATCTCCTTGCCGTGCTCGGCGACCCAGCGGGTGGCGGCGTAGGCCTGGTTGATCGCGGTGGGGTAGTGGGCTTCAGGCGACGGCGTGTAGTCGACATACACCGCCACCGCGCCGGAACCGACCACCAGGTCGCGGATCAGGCGCTGGTGGGTCGGGAAGTCGCCCAGTACCCAGCCGCCGCCGTGGAAGAACATGAACACCGGCAAGTCACCTGCGACCTTGGCCGGGCGGACGATCTTGAGGGTGACCTTGTCCTGGCCGACGCTGATGATCTTCTCGCTGACTTCGACCCCGGAAAGGTCGACCTTGACCGAGGCCTGGGCACCGGTCAGCACCGCGCGGGCATCCTTGGGTGCCAGTTGTTCCATCGGCTTGCCGCTGCCTTTTTCCAGGGCTTCGAGGAAGGCCTGGGTCTGCTGTTCGACGCCTGGGCTGCCGGCCGCGAAGGCGTTGCCGATGGACAGGGCGAGGAGGGTGGTGCCGAGGGTTTTGTTGAACAGTTTCATGGTGAGATTCCTTTTCTTCGTATGAGGTGTGGGCAGCAAGGTTTGAAGCCATCAGCGCTGCGGTTGGTTTGGGCTGCGCTGTAAGGTGTGGCTAGATTATTGGGATGCGCGGAAGTGAAAAAGCCGCTATAAAGCGTTTAACTGTCCACCGGAAAGAGACAATGAACCCGTTCGAAGATATGCGTGTGTTTGCCCAGGTCATGGAGTCCGGCAGCTTTACTGCTGCGGCCGACAAGCTGGGCCTGTCCAAACAGTTCGTCAGCCGCCGCCTGATGGCTTTGGAAGAGCGTCTTGGCGTGCGCTTGTTGAACCGCTCGACCCGGCGCCTGGACCCTACGCCCCTGGGCCAGAGCTATTACGAAGCATCCCTGCGCCTGCTCAACGAGGTCGAGCAGGTCGAGCAGGGCATCGCCGGGCAGACCAGCGAACCCCGCGGAACCGTGCGGGTGAGTGCGCCGCTGTCGTTTGCCGTGGCCCACCTGGGCTGCCTGCTGCCGGAGTTTCTCCAGCGCTACCCGCAGGTCAGTGTCGAGGTGGATCTGAGCGACCGCTCGGTGGACCTGCTCGGCGAAGGCTATGACCTGGCCCTGCGGATTGGCGTGCTGGAGGATTCGACCCTGATCGCCCGGCGCCTGGCGGCGGTTGACCGGGTCTACTGCGCCAGCCCCGAGTACCTGCAGCGCAAGGGCACGCCATCACACCCGGACCAGTTGGTCGACCACGACTGCCTGCCCTACGGCCACGGCCGCCAGGTGCAGTGGCGTTTCCTCGAACAGGGCAAGTCGCGCACGGTGACGGTCTGCGGGCGCATGCGGGCGAACAATGGCGAGCTGCTGCGGGATGCGGCGGTGAAGGGGATGGGGATTACCTACCTGCCGACCTTCATCGTCGGCGATGCCCTGGCGGCGGGGCAGTTGGTGCCGGTACTGCAGGACTTCGTCACCGAGCCGTTGCAGCTCTCGGCGGTCTATCCGCAACACCGGCAGAGCGCGCGCCCGGTGCAGGCGCTGATCGAGTTCATGCGCGAGCGCCTCAGCGCATGAAGTGCACCTTGCCGCTGTCGTCGTTGCCCATGTAGATGCCGTAGACCCCGGCCTGGCGTTCCTCGATGTAGCGCTCGAGGATCTGCCGGATCGCCGGGTAGTAGATGGCGTCCCAGGGGATTTCGTCGGGGGCGAAGAAGCGGCAGTCCATGGTTTCCGGGCCCCACTCGCCGGTGATCTCCAGGGCCACGGCGCGGAAGATGATGTACACCTCGCTGATCTTCGGCACGCTGAAGATCGAGTAGGGCGAGACGATATCGGCGCGGACGCCGGTTTCTTCCCAGACTTCCCGCAGCGCCGCCTGCTCGGTGGTTTCCCCGGCCTCCATGAAGCCCGCCGGCAAGGTCCAGGTGCCGGGCCGCGGCGGGATGCCGCGCTGGCACAGCAGGTACTTGCCGTCGCGCTCGATGATGCAGCCGGCGATGATCTTCGGATTGATGTAGTGGATATACCCGCAACCGCCGCACATAAGGCGGTCGTGGGTGTCGCCGTCCGGCCGTCCCTGGTGCAGCGCGGCGGAGCATTGCGGGCAAAAACGCGG
>DQAA01000062.1:0-2543 GCA_003523465.1 Pseudomonas sp. | reverse complement strand
GGCGATCGGCGTGGCGATTTCACGGATCTTGCTGTTGTCTTCCTGCTTCGAGCGCAGGTAGTCGAGGGCCACCTTGGCGGCGGCGCGGACGTGATCGACGGAGGCCTGGTGCGCGGCCAGCGGGTCGCCGCTCTTGATCGCCTCGACGATCTTTTCCATTTCCCGGTTGCTCGCGCCGCGACGGTTTTCCTGGGACACGGAGGTGGCGCGCAGGTAGCTGATACGGGCCTGCAACTGGCGCAACTGGGTGGCCGCGACATGGTTGCCGGAGCCTTCGAGCAGCACGTCGTAGAAGCCTTGCACCGATTCCAGCACCTGTTGCAGCTCGCCGTCGGTGAGGGCGTTGCGGTTCTCTTCCAGGGCCTTTTCCAGGGCGCGGATGTCCTTGGCCTTGGCATTGAGGGTGAACAGCTGGACGATCAGGCCTTCGAGTACGCAGCGCAGCTCGTAGATATCGCGGGCGTCTTCGAGGGTGATGATGGCGACGCGTGGGCCCTTGGCATCGGCGAATTCCACCAGGCCTTCGGATTCCAGGTGGCGCAGGGCTTCACGGACGGAGGTGCGGCTGACGCCGAGGCGGTCGCAGAGGTCGCGTTCGACCAGGCGATCGCCGGGCAGGAGGTGGAAGTTCATGATCGCGCTGCGCAGCTTGTCGAGCACGATTTCGCGCAGGGTTACGGGGTTGCGGTTGACCTTGAAGCTGTCGTCGAGTGGCTGGCGTTTCATCATCTGCGCTCTGCAATTGGCTGTTGCGCCAGCGACATCGACGCACTCGCCGATCGGGTGCGTCCTGCGGTGGGTCAAGAACAGCCAGTATTAACTGGTTGACTCCGAGTCGTCCTCGGCGAAGGCTTCGCGGGCCAGGCGGAAGCTGTCCACCGCCGCGGGTACACCGCAATAGATACCGACCTGGAGCAGAATCTCGCGTATTTGTTCACGACTCAGTCCGTTGCGCAAGGCGCCGCGGATGTGCAACTTGAGTTCATGTGGCCGGTTCAACGCGGAAATCATTGCCAAGTTTATCATGCTGCGTTCTTTCAGCGACAAACCGTCTCGGCCCCAGACATGGCCCCAGCAGTACTCGGTGACCAGTTCCTGCAAGGGTTTGGTGAAGTCGTCGGCGTTCTGGATGGAACGGTTGACGTAGTCCTCGCCCAGTACCTGGGTGCGGATGGCGAGGCCTTTTTCGTACTTCTCGTTGCTCATGCCCGGGGTTCCTGCATGGGGGAAGAAAAACGGGGTGCCGCAAACCGAAGGTGAGTGGTTGCTGGGCGGCACCCCTGAAAGCTTGGGTGTTCTTCAGGGCCTCATCGCTGGCAAGCCAGCTCCCACAGGGATCGTGTGAGGCCCGAAAGGTCAGCCCAGATTGGGCAGGGCGCCCAGCTTGCCCTTGTGGTAGATCATCGGCGTCGCCGGCTGCTCGGGAAGAATCAGGTTCTTCACCTCGCCGACGATGATGGCGTGGTCACCACCGTCGTACTCGCGCCACAACTCGCATTCGATCACCGCCGTGGCATGGGCCAGCACCGGGTTGCCCAGCTCGCTGAGGTGCCAGTCGATGCCTTTGGCCTTGTCCTTGCCCTTGCCGGCAAAGGCGTAGGCTTCGGCGGTCTGCCCGGCGGCGAGCAGGTGAATGGCGAAACGCTTGCTGTCACGCAGGATCGGGTAGGTGTCCGAGGCGTAGTTGGGGCAGAACAGCACCAGCGCCGGTTCGATCGACAGCGCGCTGAAGGCGCTGGCGGTGATGCCGACGATGCCGCCCTCGGCATCCAGCGTGGTGACGACGGTCACGCCGGACGGGAAGGAGCCCATCACGTCTTTGTAGATGCCGGGTTCGATCATTTCAGTTCACCTCTCAGCGCATCACGAAGGGATCGGGCATGGGCGCGGTCGAGAGGTTGATCCAGACCGTTTTCAGTTCCGTGTAGGCCAGCACCGAGTCGATACCGCTTTCGCGGCCATAACCACTGTTCTTGAAGCCACCGATCGGCGCCATGGCGGACACCGCGCGGTAGGTGTTGACCCAGATGATCCCCGAACGCACGTCCCGGGCCAGGCGGTGGGCACGGCCCAGGTCGCGGGTCCAGATGCCGGCGGCGAGGCCGAACTGCGAGTCGTTGGCAATCGCCAGGGCTTCTTCCTCGGTCTTGAAGCGGATCACTGCGGCGACCGGGCCGAAGACTTCTTCCTGCATGATCTTCATCGAGTTGCTGTCGCACTCGAACAGGGTCGGCTCGTAGAACCAGCCTTCACCCTCGACCTCGGCGCGCTTGCCGCCCATGCGCAGGCGCGCACCTTCGGCATTGGCTGCGGCGACCAGGCCTTCGACGACTGCCAGTTGCTGGGCGGTGGCCATCGGGCCCATTTCGCTGGTTTCGTCCTGCGGGTTGCCGATGCGGATGCGCTTGGCGCGTTCGATCAGGCGCTCGACGAACTCGTCGAAGATCTCGTCCTGCACCAGCAGGCGCGAACCGGCCACGCAGCTCTGGCCCGAGGCGGCGTAGATGCCGGCCACGGCGCCATTGATGGCGCTGTCGAGATCG
>DQAA01000554.1 GCA_003523465.1 Pseudomonas sp. | reverse complement strand
CCCTGATGGAACTGGCTGACCAGCGTCTGTACAACTTCACCGGTGCCATGCTGCGCAACTTGCGCCGCCAGGCTAAAGGCGACGGCGCAGCAGGTAGGTGTCCATGATCCAGCCCTTGCGCGCCCGCGCCTGCTCGCGGGCGGAAAGGATCTGCGCCTTGACCTGGGGCAACGGTCCGCTGATGAGGATCTCGTCCGCGGTGCCCAGGTAGGCGCCCCAATAGATGTGCAACTGCGGATCGTCGACCCCGGCGAAGGCGCACTTGCCATCGAGCATCACCACCAGGTTGTCGATCCGCTGCACTTCGGCCAGGCGCCGGCCAGGCAGGATCTGCACTGGCTCGCCGATGCGATTGAGGGGGATGCGGTGGCGTGCGGCCAGGGCCTGTACGCTGCTGATGCCGGGGATCACTTCAAGGCTGAAGGCCTGGTTTTCGATCAGTTCGAGAATGCGCAAGGTGCTGTCATACAGGCCCGGCTCACCCCAGAGCAGGAAGGCGCCACACTCTCCCTCCCCCAGTTCGTCGGCGACCAGCCGGCCATAGAGCGCAGCGCGGCGGCGGTGCCAGTCTTCCACCGCAGCGACATAGTCGCCCGCCTCGCCATCGCGCTGCGGGTCGTCTACCTGCACCAGGCGATATGGGCGGGTCACATGCTGCGCCAGCAGGTCCTTGCGCAAGCGCAACATGTCGTCGTGTTCCTGATGCTTGTCGAGGACGAAGAAGACATCGGCGCGGTTCAGCGCATCGACCGCCTCCAGGGTGATCTGCCGCGGATTGCCCGGGCCGATGCCGATCAACAACAGGTGCTTCATGGGTCAAGTCCCGTGGGTTACCAGATCGACAAGTTGTAGCTGACGATCACCCGGGTTTCATCCATGTCGCGGGCGAACTTTTCATAGTTGCTGCGATAGGTGGAGTTGCGCAGGCGCACGCTGAGGTCCTTGAAGGTGCCCGCCTGGACCTGGTATTTCAGCTCGCTGTCGCGCTCCCATTCCTTGCCCTCGGCGAGGCTGCCGGGAACCTTGACCTGATCGCCGTTGATATAGCGGGTGAGGAACGTCAGGCCTTTCACACCCAGGCCCGCGAAATCGTAGTCATACCGCAGTTGCCAGGAGCGCTCCCGGGCGGCGGCGAAGTCGTTGACCTGGGCGTAGTTGACCAGATACGGGTTGCTGCCATCCAGGTACGGCATGGCGCTGTCGCCAAACATGCGCTGCCAGCCGGCGCTGAGCTTGTGGCCGCCCAGGCTGTAGCCGAGCATGCCGCTGAAGGCGCGGTGGTCGATCTCGCCGGCGCGGGCGCGGCCTATATCGTCGCTCTTGACCAGGCGCAGGTCGGCGGACAACTTGCCGACGCCCAGCGGCTGGCTGGCGACCACACCAAGGAAGTGCTGGCGATAGATGTTCTCCAGCTTCGCCACCTGGTACTGGGCGCTGATGCGCTCGTTGAAACGGTAATCGACCCCGGCCATGTCGAAGTGATCGGCCGTGGTATCGCAGGCGTAGCGCTTGTTCTTGCAGTGCACGCGGATGTCCTGGGCATCGGTGGAGTCGCGGGCGGTGTACTTGTCCAGGCGGGTGACGTTGAAACGCAGGTCGCGCACTTCTTCCGAGGTCAGCGAGACGCCGTGGAACAGGGTCGGCAACAGGCGGCCGTCGTTGTACTTGAGCAGGGGCACATCCGGAAGCATCGCGCCGTACTTGAGCACGGTGCGCGAATAACGAACTTTGCCGGTCAGTCCGAGCTTGGCGTATTGATCCTCGGAGTGGCGCGGGTCACGTCCACTGGAGGGCAGCAGGCCGCTGTTGCTGTCCGCCGCACTTGAATCGAGTTTGACCCCGTACATGCCCAGTGCATCGACACCAAAACCGACGGGGCCCTCGGTATAACCGGACTGGATATCCAGAATGAAACCCTGGGCCCATTCTTCGCGTTTCGAGGCGCCTTGCGCGGAACTGCTGTGTCCGTCACGAAAGTCGCGATTGAAATAAACATTGCGTGTTTCGACACGCGCGCTGCTGTCTTCGATAAAACCGCCGGCCTGCGCCGATACAGCGACGAACAGCCCCGCCAGGCCACTGAGAGAGCGCCCGGAAGAGCAGGAAAAAAGGACAACCATGAGCACAATGAATCCGAATGGGAAGCGAACCGGCGGATTATCGGCAAGCGCTCTGCCCCGGCCCATTGGACCATGGTCGCAGGCCTTGGCATGACGAAGGTGTTAATACCCGGGCAAGGTGAGCCTGTTCAACTTTGAAAGTTCCGGAAGGGGCGCAATAAAAGTTTGCTGTTAGTCCATGACCAGTTGGCTACACTGTCAAACATGCTGTTAGTTACAGCCGCCCGCAGGTGCTATTTCCTTGANNAGGAGTAATTACCGTGTCCAGACTTGCAGAATTTCGTGCCGCCGAAAAAGCCCTTCAGGAACAGCTCGCGCAACTGGAGGCAATGAAGAAGGACAGCGGCCTTAAACGTGAAATCGAATTCGAGCGCAAACTTCTCGACCTGATGAAAGCCCATGACAAGGGCCTGCGCGACATCATCGCCATTCTTGATCCGGCGTCGGTCGGCAAGTCCGTTGCCCGCACCCCGAAAACCCGCCGGGCGCGGGTGGTGAAAGTCTATGAAAACCCCCACACCGGCGAACTGATCGAAACCAAGGGCGGCAACCATCGCGGCCTCAAGGCGTGGAAAGAGCAGTACGGCGCAGACAAGGTCGACAGCTGGTTGCGCAAATGATTTTTGCTTCACACTTTTTTCACAATGTGTCAGTCAGGATGAAGACTGCTAAAGGACTAGCGCCCCATGCGCCCGCTTCGGCGGGCTTCTAATTCAAACGCCCCGTGAGCTTCGGCCACGGGGCGTTGTTGTTTGCGCAATGGATTCAGTTCCGTATCATGGCCGCCTGTCTTACCGCTGGCGCTTCTGCCGCCGGCCTTTTCAAGCGGAGTGCCCATGAGCCTGCAAGATCTCGATAACCTCCCTGGCGTCACCGCGCAACCCGATGCCGCCACCCGCAATTTCGTCTTCAACCACACCATGCTGCGGGTCAAGGACGTCGCCAAGTCCCTGGACTTCTACACCCGCGTGCTGGGCTTCAGCCTGGTGGAAAAGCGCGACTTCCCGGAAGCCGAATTCAGCCTGTACTTCCTTGCCCTGGTGGACAAGGCGCAGATCCCGGCCGATGCGGCCAAGCGCACCGAATGGATGAAATCGATCCCCGGCATTCTCGAACTGACCCACAACCACGGCACCGAGAACGACGCGGACTTCGCCTACCACAACGGCAACACCGACCCGCGCGGTTTCGGCCACATCTGCATTTCCGTGCCGGACATCCGTGCTGCCTGCGAGCGTTTCGAGGCACTGGGCGTGAACTTCCAGAAGCGCCTGAGCGATGGCCGCATGAAGCACCTAGCGTTCATCAAGGACCCGGATGACTACTGGGTCGAAATCATCCAGCCGACCGAGTTCTGATTCGGTTGCCGGAAT
>DQAA01000426.1 GCA_003523465.1 Pseudomonas sp. | reverse complement strand
AAGCAGTGGCCGCGCTTGCCATTCACCGAGGCGCAGATCAAGGCCGATCCGCAGTACCGCTCGCAACTGATCCGCGAGCCATCGTCCAGCGAGGCTGCGGTCAGCCGTTGACGTCGCGCATCAACAGGCCGTAGGCCAGGTCTGCCTGCTCCGGCACGGGCAGGTAGACCACATGGCCGTCACCCGGCGCGACCTGCAGCGGCTTGCCCTGGCGGTCNNCGGCCAGGTCGAAATGGAAATTGCCGCCGGGGGTCATCAGTTCCAGATGATCGCCGAGGGCGAAGCGGTTCTTCACCTGGACCTCGGCAAGGCCATCGACCCGTGCCCCGGTCAGTTCGCCGACGAACTGCTGGCGGTCCGACACCGAATTGCCGCGCTGGTAGTTCTGGTACTCGTCGTGCACATGCCGGCGCAGGAAGCCCTCGGTGTAGCCGCGTTGGGCGAGGGATTCCAGGTCCAGCATCAGCGAACGGTCGAACGCGCGGCCGGCCGCCGCATCGTCGATGGCCTGGCGGTACACCTGGGTGGTGCGGGCGCAGTAGAAGTGCGACTTGGTCCGCCCCTCGATCTTCAGCGAATGCACGCCCATGCGGGTCAGACGCTCGACGTGCTGTACGGCGCGCAGGTCCTTGGCGTTCATGATGTAGGTGCCGTGTTCGTCCTCGAAGGCCGGCATGTCCTCGTCCGGGCGGTTGCTTTCCTGGAGCAGGAACACCTGGTCGGTGGGCGCGCCGAGACCCAGGGTCGGCTCGGGCTCGAACTGGCGCACGATATCCCCGGTCTCATTCTCGGTGGCCTCGCTGGCCGTGTACTTCCAGCGGCAGGCGTTGGTGCAGCTGCCCTGGTTGGCATCGCGGCGATTGAGGTAGCCCGACAGCAGGCAGCGCCCCGAATAGGCCATGCACAGCGCGCCATGGACGAAGACCTCCAGCTCCATTTCCGGCACCTGCTGACGGATCTCGTCGATTTCTTCCAGGGACAGCTCGCGGGACAGGATCACCCGGGTCAGGCCCAGGCTCTTCCAGAATTTCACGCTGGCCCAGTTCACCGTATTGGCCTGCACCGAGAGGTGGATCGGCATCTGCGGAAAATGCTCGCGTACCAGCATGATCAGGCCGGGGTCGGACATGATCAGCGCGTCCGGGGCCATGGCGACCACCGGCTCCAGGTCCTTGAGGAAGGTCTTGAGCTTGGCGTTGTGCGGGGCGATGTTGACCACCACGTAGAACTGCTTGCCCTGGGCCTGGGCTTCCTTGATGCCGAGGGCGAGGTTGGCGTGGTCGAACTCGTTGTTGCGCACCCGCAGGCTGTAGCGCGGCTGGCCGGCGTAGACCGCATCGGCGCCATAGGCGAAGGCGTAGCGCATGTTCTTCAGGGTGCCGGCGGGGGCGAGCAGTTCGGGTTTGGTCATGGTCGGGGGCACTTGGGCAAAAGGCGGGGATGCTACGGCAGGCGTGGATGCGATTTATTGATCTGGCGCAACGGCACTTTCTGCGCGGCGCAAAGCACTAATGTTCAGTGCTGCCAGCGATGAGGCCATCGGCAGCACCCGATAAACAAGGTGCTGATCTAAGGGCCGACATGAGCGAAACCGCATTGCAAAAACGAACCCTCATCGGGTTGCTGGTCCTGGTCACGGTGGCTTTTGGCTGGATCCTTCTGCCGTACTACGGCGCCGTATTCTGGGCGGTGATCCTCGGCGTGCTGTTCGCGCCGATGCAGCGCCGCCTGCTATTGCGCCTGAACCAGCGGCGCAGCCTGGCAGCCGGGCTGACCCTGCTGACCTGCCTGGTGATCGTGGTCCTGCCGGTGATCATCGTCAGCGGCCTGCTGGTCCAGGAAGGCAGCCTGATCTACAAGCGCATCGAAAGCGGCGAGCTGGATATCGCCGGCTACATCGAACGCTTCAAGGACGTGCTGCCACCCATTGTCCAGCACGGCCTGGAGCGCCTCGGCATCGGCGACCTCGAAGGCCTGCGCGACAAGGTCACCAAGGGCGCAGTGGAAGGCAGCCAGTTCTTCGCCAGCCAGGCCTACAGTTTCGGCCAGAGCACCTTCGACCTGCTGGTGGGGCTGGGGGTGATGCTCTACCTGCTGTTCTTCTTCCTGCGCGACGGCGCCGATCTGGTCCGGCGCATCCGCCAGGCGATTCCCCTGGCCGAGCAACAGAAGCGCCGCCTGCAGCTGAAATTCAACCGCGTGGTACGCGCCACGGTGAAGGGCAACCTGCTGGTGGCCATCGCCCAGGGCGCCCTGGGCGGGCTGATCTTCTGGTTCCTGGATGTGCCCAGCCCGCTGCTGTGGGCGGTGCTGATGGCCTTCCTGTCGTTGCTGCCCGCAGTGGGCGCGGGGATCGTCTGGGGCCCGGTGGCGGTGTATTTCCTGTTCAGCGGGGCGATCTGGCAGGGCGTGGTGCTCACCGTGTTCGGCGTGTGCGTGATCGGACTGGTGGACAACCTGCTGCGTCCACTGCTGGTGGGCAAGGACACGCGCCTGCCGGACTACCTGATCCTGGTCTCGACCCTGGGCGGGCTTGCGGTGTTCGGTCTCAATGGCTTCGTCATCGGGCCATTGATCGCGGCGCTGTTCGTGTCCAGCTGGGGCATCTTCACCAGTACCCGGCCGCAGGTGCAGTTGCCGCCATGAGTGCCAGGCTGCTGTCATGAAATGAAAAGCCCCTGTCGTCAGATGTGAAGCGTACGCCGCCATCGAGCCATACAGTCCAATCACTGCAAAACGTCCGAGTTTGCCGATTGGAGAACAAGAAAAAATGGCCAAAGCCGTACGCTTCTACGAAACCGGTGGTCCTGAAGTCCTGCGTTATGAAGAGGTTGAGGTCGGCGAGCCGGGCCCCGGCCAGGTGCGCATCCGCCATGTGGCGGTGGGCCTGAACTACGCCGATACCTATTTCCNNTTTCCGCAACGGCACCTATCCGATCCCGATGCCGGCGGGCATGGGCGTGGAAGCGGCCGGCGTGGTGCTCGAACTGGGCGAAGGCGTGAGCCATGTGCGGGTCGGTGATCGCGTCACCTACACCGGCTTCCTCAACACCCTCGGCGCCTATTCCACCGAGCGCCTGGTCCCTGCCGCAGCGCTGATCAAGCTGCCGGAAACCATCAGCTTCGAGACCGCCGCCGCCATGACCATGCG
>DQAA01000592.1 GCA_003523465.1 Pseudomonas sp. | reverse complement strand
TGGCTTCGCTGGCAACCGGCACTTCGACCGGCTTGGCTACGACGGGCACGGCAACGACAGGAGCCGGTGCAACCACCGTCTCCACGACAATTTCTTCGGTAGCTTCCTGCAGCAGCCCATCGAGGTAGGACTGCAGGGCCAGTTGCGGCTTGGTCGCCAGGGGTTGCGGACGATTCATCAGGCCACCTGCGCCACGGCTTTCTGCTGGGTCAGCAGGTGTTTGAGCAGCGCCCGATAGGCCACCACGCCACGGCTCTTGGCATCGTATTGCGACGGCGTGACACCGGCCCGGCTGGCATCGCGCAGGCGGGTATCGACCGGGATATAGCCCTGCCAGATGTGCTCCGGGTAACCGTCGCGCAGCACCTTGAGGGTGCCCATCGAGGCCTGGGTACGGCGGTCGAACAGGGTCGGCACGATGTGGTACGGCAGCGCCTGGCGGCGCGAGCGGTTGACCATGGCCAGGGTACTGACCATGCGCTCCAGGCCCTTCACCGCGAGGTATTCGGTCTGCACCGGAATCACCAGCTGCTGGCTGGCGGCCAGGGCATTGACCATCAGCACCCCGAGCAGCGGCGGGCTGTCGATCAGGGCGTAGTCGAAGTCCTGCCAGAGCTGCGCCAGACTCTTGGCGATCACCAGGCCAAGACCGTTCTGCCCCGGCGACTGGCGTTCGAGCACGGCCAGTGCGGTGCTGGATGGCAACAGCGAGATCTTTTCGTTGCTGGTGGGCAGCAGCAATTGCCCCGGCAGGCCGTCTGGCACCGTGCCCTTGTGCTGGAACAGGTCAAAGCAGCTGTGCTCCAGTGTGTCGGGGTTATGGCCGAAATAGCTGGTCATCGACCCGTGCGGGTCGAGGTCGACGACGACCACGCGCCGGCCGGCATCGGCCAGCAGGCCTGCCAGGGCGATGGACGTGGTGGTCTTGCCTACGCCACCTTTTTGATTGGCTACTGCCCAGACTCTCATGCGCTGCTTCCTCCCGGTCAGGCGACTGCCAGCCGGGATCGTTTAAAAGGTCGACGACGACGGAGTTTTGACGGGATTGCTCCCGGACGTCGGTGATACCACAGGCGGTGCAGTTTGTGTGCCAGCGCGCTTCAACGCCGCATCCGGCTGCGCATTGGCCGTTCCGGTACCGGTCAGGCTGCGTCGCACGTCCAGGTTGCGCGAGATCACCAGCACCACGCGGCGGTTTTTCGCCCGTCCATCGGCGGTGGTGTTGGAGGCGATCGGTTGGAACTCGCCGTAGCCGACCGAGGCCAGCCGCGCCGGGTTCACCCCTTCCATGGCCAGCAGGCGGACGATGCTCGCCGCCCGCGCCGAAGACAGCTCCCAGTTGGTCGGGTACTGCGCGGTGCGGATCGGCTGGTCGTCGGTAAAGCCTTCGACGTGCACCGGGTTGGCGAACGGCTTGATGATGTTCGCCACCTTCTCGATCAGGTTGAACGCGATGTCGCTGGGCATGGCATCGCCGCTGCCGAACAGCAGCGAGGAATTGAGCTCGATCTCGATCCACAGCTCGTTGCCGCGCACGGTCATCTGGTCGCTCTTGATCAGGTCACCGAAGGCCTCCATGACCTGGTCGGTGATGGTCTTGAGCGGGTCGGCGCTGGACTGGGCAAGACCGGCGTCGGTCTGTTCGCTGTCCTTGACCAGCGGCTGCGCCGGACGGGTGCTGAGCGGGCGTTCCTCGCCAATCGGAATCGGCCGGGTGCTGCGCTCGGACTCGCTGAACACGCCGATCAGGGCCTGGGACATGATTTTGTACTTGCCCTCGTTGATCGAGGAAATCGAGTACATCACCACGAAAAACGCGAACAGCAGGGTGATGAAGTCCGCGTAGGACACCAGCCAGCGTTCGTGATTTTCGTGTTCCTCGACCTTGCGACGACGGGCCATGCTTACTCCATGAAGCCTTGCAGCTTCAACTCGATGGAACGCGGGTTCTCGCCTTCGGCGATGGACAGCAACCCTTCCAGGAGCATTTCCCGGTAACGCGACTGGCGCATGACCTGCGCCTTGAGCTTGTTGGCCACCGGCAGCAGGATCAGGTTGGCACTCGCAACGCCATAGATGGTGGCGACGAAGGCCACGGCGATGCCGTTACCCAGCTGCGACGGATCGGCCAGGTTGCCCATGACATGGATCAGGCCCATCACCGCACCGATGATGCCGATGGTCGGCGCGTAGCCGCCCATGCTTTCGAAGACCTTGGCGGCCTGGATGTCGCGGGCTTCCTGGGTCAGGAAATCCACTTCGAGGATGCTGCGGATCGCTTCCGGTTCCGAGCCGTCCACCAGCAGCTGCAGGCCCTTGCGCGCATAGGGATCGGGCTCGGCATCGGCGACGCCTTCCAGGCCCAGCAGGCCTTCCTTGCGCGCCGTGAGGCTCCAGTTGACCACCCGGTCGATGCCGCCGGCGAGGTCGACCCGCGGCGGAAAGAGGATCCAGCCGAAGATCTGCAGGGCGCGCTTGAACGAGCTCAGTGGCGACTGCAGCAACGCCGCCGCCAGGGTGCCGCCCAGCACGATCAGCGCCGCCGGGCCGTTGAGCAGCGCGCCAACATGACCGCCTTCGAGCAGGTTGCCGCCAACGATTGCGACGAAGGCGAGGATGATGCCGAGAAGACTGAGGACATCCATCAGACGCAAGCCTCGACCAGATGGCGACCGATATCGTCGAGACCGTACACCGCGTCGGCCAGGTTGGCTTTGACGATGGCCATGGGCATGCCGTAGATCACGCAGCTGGCTTCATCCTGGGCCCAGACCTGGCTGCCGCCCTGCTTGAGCAGGCGCGCACCTTCACGGCCATCGGCCCCCATCCCGGTCAGCACCACGGCCAGCACCTTGTCGCCGAACGACTTGGCTGCCGAACCGAAGGTGATATCCACGCAGGGCTTGTAGTTGAGGCGTTCGTCACCCGGCAGGATCTTCACCATGCCGCGCGCGTCGACCATCATCTGCTTGCCGCCCGGGGCCAGCAGGGCCAGGCCCGGACGCAGCATGTCGCCATCCTCGGCTTCCTTGACGCTGATCTTGCACAGCTTGTCGAGACGCTCGGCGAAGGCCTTGGTGAAGGCCGCCGGCATGTGCTGGATCAGCACGATCGGCGCCGGGAAGCCGGCCGGCAACTGGGTCAGGACCCGCTGCAGGGCGACCGGACCACCGGTGGAGGTACCGATGGCGAGCAATTTGTAGGCCTTGCGCTTGGGCGCAGGCGAGTGGCTGGCAGCGGGTGC
>DQAA01000149.1 GCA_003523465.1 Pseudomonas sp. | reverse complement strand
TGTCCCGGGACTGTTCGGCCAGGTTGCCGACCAGCACCGAGGTGCTTTGCACGTCATTGCTCATGCGTTCGATGGCGCTGACGGTTTCCAGTACCAGGTCACGGCCGTCGGTGGCGGAGCGGGTGGCTTCGGCGGAGGCTTCGGAGGTGCTCACCGCGTTGCGCGCCACTTCTTCCACTGCACTGGTCATCTCGGTGACCGCCGTGGCGGCCTGCTCGATCTCGTTGTTCTGCTGCTGCAGGCCGCGAGCGCTCTCTTCGGTGACGCTGTTCAGCTCTTCGGCAGCCGAGGCCAGCTGGGTGGCGGAGCCGGAAATCTGCTGCAGGGTGTCGCGCAACTGCTCCTGCATCTTGGCCATGGCCTGCTGCAGGCGTGCGGCTTCGTCGCTGCCTTCGGGGCGGATGCTGTGGGTCAGGTTGCCCGCGGCGATCTGCTCGGCCACGCCCAGCACCTCGTTCATCGGCTTGACGATGCTGCGGGTCAGCAGGATGGCGCAGAAGAAGGTCAGCACGGTGGCGGCGACCAGCAGGGCGATGACCAGGGTGAAGGCGGTGGAGTACTGCTCGGCAGCGGCATGGTTGATGTCGCGGGTCTGCTCGGTGTTGATCTTGACCAGCTTGTCCATGGCCGTGGTGATCTGCTCCATGGTCTGCAGCAGGTCGCGGTTGATCAGCTCGCGGATCGCCGGCAGATTGTTGGAGCGGGACAGCTCGACCATGCGGTTTTCCAGCTGGCGGTACTGGCCGAGGACCTGGACGAACTGGTTGTACACCGCTCGCTCTTCATCGGCGGCGATCAGCGGTTCGTAGATCTTGCGCGCGGCGTCGATCTGGTTGTTGCGTTCGGTCAGTTGGCTGTAGCTGTTTTCCACCACGTCCGCTTCGCGGTTGATCATCAGGCGGTAGGACAGGGTGCGCAGGCGCAGGGTCAGCAGGTTGATCTGGTCGAGGGCCTTGATGCTCGGCACGGTGACCTGTTCGATGGACTGACCGGCTTCACGGATCTTGCTCATCTGGGTCAGGGCGAAGATGCCCAGGGCCAGCATCAGGGCACCGATCAAGGCAAACCCCAACAGTGCACGCGGGGCGATATTCATATTGCGTAGGGACATGGGTCGTATCCAGCTCAGAAGGGACGCAATCCATGCGCAGAATTATGAGTACTTCATTGCCTATCGGTAATCCGCAGACGGACTTGAGCCGTGTAGGACAAATTCCCGACCCGCCTATCGACTTTTCTCCGACCGAAGGCGGGAACCGAGTGATCCATGTCAGGTCAATGTGCACCAACGCGGGGCTCTGGCCCCGATATTTCTGGCGGGTGAGCCGTGTTTTCTTTATCGTGTGCGCCCCCGTAACACCCCTCCCAACTACTTCCCGGAGAAGTCCCTCATGCTGGACACCACCCTGAGTCAACTGGAACAACTGGTCGGCGAACTGCTGCAGAAAAATCAGCAACTGACCGAACGCAACGCGCAACTGGATACCGAACTGGCCCAGGCCAAGGACGAGAACGAAAGCCTGCAACTGAGCCTGATGGAGCAGGAAGAGAAGTACGGCGCCACCAACGCTCGCATCCAGGCCCTGATCGAGCGTGCCAGCGGTACCGTTAGCGCATGAACGAGACCGGGCAGTCGATCAATGTCGTCTCGATCATGGGCAACGACTACTCGATCAAGGCCCCGGAGGGTCAGGAGAAGGTGCTGGCCGAAGCGGTGCGGATGCTCAAGGCATCCCTGGCCGATACCAAGCGCAGCTACCCTTCGCTGATCGGTGACAAACTGCTGGTTCTCGCGGCCCTGAACCTGTGTTCGCAGCAGATCGAGCTGCAGCAGGCGCACCAGCAGACCCTCGACCGTTATCAAGAGCAAGTCAGCGCCACGGTCGATGCGATTGCCCAGGCGATCGAAAACGCCTGATTCCCGACACTTGTGGGGGCTGTACCGGCCTTATCGCTGGCAAGTCAGCTCCCACAGGTTCTGAGTGATTCCCGCCTTTTTCTCACTGACCCTACTTTTTGTCGGGGATATTGCCGTGCCCGTCTGGAAATATCGTATACCTATGTTGTATACAATTGGCCTGTCATTTGCAGTACAGGTTTTTATTTCCTCGAGGGACACCCATGCACTTCTGGCGGCGCAGTATCCAATGGCAATTGATTGCAAGCATGGGCGCAGCCCTGCTGGTGAGCATTCTGATCGTGGTCGGCATCTATTCGGTGGCGGTCAATCGCCTGACCGAGCGTTACCTGGTGGACACGGCGCTGCCGGCGAGCATTGAGGCGATTCGTAACGACATCGAGCGCATGCTCACCCGGCCGCTCACCGCCGCCGCCGACATCGCCTACAACCCGATGCTGCGCGACTGGCTGGCCGCCGGGGAAAACCCCGAACAGGCCCCGGCGGTGGTCGAGTACCTGGACACCATGCGCCAGAACAACAAGGCCTTCACCTCGGTGTATGCCTCGACCCTGACCAACCACTACTACAACGAAAAGGGCCTGGATCGTACGCTGAGTCGCAGCAATCCTGTGGACAAGTGGTTCTATGGTTTTGTCGACAGTGGCGACCAGCGCATGCTCAACATCGATACCGACACCAGCACCGGCGAGCTGGCGCTGTTCATCGACTATCGGGTGGAGAAGGACGGCAAGCTGGTGGGCGTCGGCGGGCTGGGCCTGCGCATGACCGAGATGTCCGAGCTGATCCACAACTTCAGCTTCGGCGAGCGCGGGCGGGTGATGCTGGTGCGCAACGATGGCCTGATCCAGGTCCATCCGCAGACCGAGCACGGCGGCAAGCGCCAACTGGCCGAGCAGATCGGCGAAGCGGCGGCGCAAACCATCCTGCTCAATCACGACGGCTTCGAGAACGTGCGCTTCGAGCGCGACGGCGAAACCTGGCTGGCCCTGAGCCTGCCGCTGCGTGATCTCAACTGGCGGCTGGTAGCCGAAGTTCCGGAGGCGCAGATCTACGCTCAGGTGAAGGAAACCGTGTGGTTCACCAGCCTGATCGGCGCCGCCGTAGCCCTGCTTTCCCTGCTGCTGGTGGTGTTGCTGGCGCGGGGCATCGTCCGCCCGCTGCGCCAGGTGACGGCGGCGCTGAGCGATATCGGCGACGGTGGC
>DQAA01000402.1 GCA_003523465.1 Pseudomonas sp. | reverse complement strand
CGCCTGACGCGCAGCCTGGCGATCGGCCTCGAGGGGAATGGTGTCAGCCAGCGGGTGCCCGACAAAACGTACCGGCACACCCTGCTCTTCGTAGAATTTCGCCTCGAAGGGGAACAGGGTCAGCATCAGATCGCAGCCTTCGCGGATCTTCAGCACGCGCTTTTGCCGCCAGGCCCAGACCGACGGGCTGACGTAATGCACGGTCTTGATTCCGGCCTGACGCAGTTTGAGTTCGATATTGAGAGTGAAATCGGGGGCATCGATGCCGATGAAGACGTCCGGCTTTTCATCGATCAGCGTCTGGATCAACAGCTTGCGACGCTTGAGCAGCTCCGGCAGACGACCCAGCACTTCGACCAGGCCCATGACCGCCAGGCGCTCCATCGGGAAGTAGGAGCTCAGGCCCTCGGCTTCCATCAGAGGGCCGCCGACACCGATGAAACGAATATGCGGATGGCGGACCTTGAGAGCCCGCATCAGGCCAGAACCGAGAATATCGCCGCTGGCCTCACCGGCCACCAGCGCTACGCAGAGTGCCGACATATCAGCGGGTGATGCCGCGGGCAGAGGTCTGGATCGACTGACGGAACAGTTCGACTTCAGGGAACTGCTTCGCCGACTCTTCCAGCTCGACGATCGCCTGGTCAACGGTCAGCCCTTGGCGGTAGACCACCTTGTAAGCGCGGCGCAGGGCATGGATAGCGTCTTCGCTGAAACCGCGACGGCGCATGCCCTCGAAGTTCATGCTGCGCGCTTCGGCGGGGTTGCCAAACACGGTGACGAAGGCAGGAACGTCCTTGCCGATCGCCGTACCCATGCCGGAAAAGCTGTGGGCACCGATATGGCAGAACTGATGGACCAGGGTGAAACCGGACAGGATCGCCCAGTCGTCCACGTGTACATGGCCCGCCAGGGCGGTGTTGTTGACCAGGATGCAATGGTTGCCGATAACGCTGTCGTGGCCGATATGGGCATAGGCCATGATCAGGTTGTGATCACCGATGGTGGTTTCCGCACGATCCTGGATGGTGCCGCGGTGGATGGTCACACCTTCACGGATGACGTTGTTGTCACCGATTACCAGGCGAGTGGCTTCACCCTTGTACTTGAGGTCCGGTGTGTCTTCGCCGACTGAGGAGAACTGGTAGATGCGGTTGTTGCGACCGATTCGGGTCGGCCCCTTGAGCACCACATGCGGACCGACGACAGTCCCCTCCCCGATCTCGACATCCGCGCCGATGATCGACCAAGGGCCGACCTCGACACCGTCGGCCAGTTTGGCCGAAGGATCGATGATTGCCCGAGGGTCAATCAAACTCATAGTTTGCGTTCCGCGCAGATGATCTCGGCAGAGCAGACCGGCTTGCCGTCGACCGAAGCCTGGCAGTCGAACTTCCAGATCTGGCGTTTGCAGCTGATGAATTTCGCTTCGAGGATCAGTTGGTCACCCGGCAGTACCGGCTGGCGGAAGCGCAGCTTGTCGGAACCAACGAAGTAGTAAAGAGTGCCGTCCGTCGGCTTGGCATCGAGCATCTTGAAGCCGAGGATGCCGGCAGCCTGAGCCATGGCTTCGATGATCAGCACGCCCGGCATGATTGGATGCGCCGGGAAGTGACCATTGAAGAAGGGCTCGTTGATGCTGACATTCTTGTAGGCACGAATGCGCTGACCCTCGATGTCCAGTTCCACTACGCGGTCCACGAGCAGGAACGGATAACGGTGGGGCAGGTATTCGCGAATCTCGTTGATGTCCATCATTTCTGGGGGAAGCCTGTAGTAAAGATAGGGAACACGTGCATGGCGCCGTGCACCTTTGGCCAATCGGAACCACTTTCGAGCGGTTCCGCAGCCTTGATCAGGAAAAGGTGTCAGCCATCAGATGAAGGCTGGCCGCCGGAGGTCACGGCGTCGACACGCTTTTCTACCTGTTGAAGTCGTTTTGCCATGTCGTCCAGTTGACGAATCCTCGCCGCGCTCTTGCGCCAATCACCCAGCGTCTGCATCGCCGTACCGGAAGAGTAGCCGCCTGGTTCGGTGATGGAACGGGTGACCATGGTCATGCCGGAGACGAACACGTTGTCGCAGACATCGATGTGACCGACCATGCCGACGCCGCCAGCGATGGTGCAGTGCTTGCCGATACGGGTACTACCGGAAATGCCGACACAGGCTGCCATCGCCGTGTGGTCGCCGATCTGCACGTTGTGGGCAATCTGGATCTGGTTGTCGAGTTTCACACCGTCGCCGATACGGGTATCGGCCAGAGCACCGCGGTCGATCGCGGTATTCACACCGATTTCCACATCGTCACCGATGCTGACGCCGCCGATCTGGGCGATCTTCTGCCAGATGCCTTTCTCGCTGGCGAAACCAAAGCCTTCACCGCCCAGCACCGCACCCGACTGGATGACCACACGCTTGCCGATACGCACGTCGTGGTACAGCGTCACCCGTGGTGCCAACCAACCGCCATCGCCGACCACACTGCGGGCACCGACGAAGCAATGCGCACCGATGGTGACGTTGGCACCGATCACTGCCGCGCTTTCGATGACTGCGAACGGACCGATACTGGCGCTGGCGTCGATCTGCGCGTCCGCCGCCACCACGGCGCTGGGATGAACTCCCGCCACAGCCTTGGGTTTGGGGTCGAACAGGTGGGAAACGCGGGCGTAGGCCAGATAGGGATCGGACACGATCAGGGCATTGCCAACGAAGCCTTCGGCATCGGCGGCACGCAGCAGTACCGCAGCAGCCTGGGTATCAGCCAGGTATTTGCGGTACTGGGGATTGGCGAGGAAGCTCAATTGGCCGGGGCCGGCTTCCTGCAGGGTCGCGAGGCCAGTGATGTCGAGTTCCGCGGGACCTTGCAGGGTCGCTCCGAGGAACTCGGCCAACTGGCCGAGTTTCATGGTCGCCGTCATATCAACGGGACTGGTTCATGCGCTCGATGACCTGGCGGGTGATGTCGTACTGAGGCTTGACATCGATAACCGCGCCACGCTCGAGAACCAGGTCGAAACCGCCTTTCTTGATGACTTCCTCGACGGCGCCATCCAGTTTCGGCTTGAGCTGCTTGAGCATGTCACGATCGGCAACGGCCTTGGCTTCGTTCAGCTCCTTGGACTGGAACTGGAAGTCGCGGGCCTTTTGCTTGAACTCAAGCTCCAGACGCTCGCGCTCGCCCTGGGCCATCTTGTCGCCGCCCTTGACCAGGCGATCCTGAATGCCCTTGGCGCTGCTTTCCAGGTTTTTCAGTTTGGTCAGTTGCGGACCGAATTTCTTCTCGGCATCGACCGCATAGGCCTTGGCCGCGTCGGATTCCAGCAGAGCCATCTGATAGTTCAGAACGGCAACTTTCATTTCGGCAAACGCCGGGGTCGCGACCAGGGCCGCGGCCAGTACTGCCAGTTGAGTCAACTTACGCACGATGCACTCCTACAGAATCCGTTGTCGTTTACGTGGACCAGACCCTTAGAAGGTCTGACCCAGAGAGAATTGGAACACCTGGGTATCGGCATCGTCCGGTTTCTTCACCGGCATCGCCAGGCTGAAACTCAACGGACCCAATGCGGTAATCCAGGTCACGCCCAGGCCGACAGAGCTCGCCAGGCCGGACAGGCCGAACTTCTCGCAATCGGGCTTGGAGCCACAGTTGGTGTCGTAGACGTTACCCACGTCCCAGAATACCGAGGTACGCAGGGAACGCTGGTCCTTGACGAACGGCAGCGGGAAGAGCAGCTCAACACCGCCCTGCACGAGGACGTTGCCACCGAACGGCAGTGGATCCTGGTCCGGGTCTGCCACGGTACCTGGCTTGGTACCGGTACTCGGCGTACTGCGAGGACCCAGGCTGCTGTCCTTGAAGCCACGTACCGAGTTGAAACCACCAGCATAGTAGTTTTCATAGAACGGCAGCCCCGAGGTGGAACCGTAGCCGTCGCCATAACCCAGTTCGGTATGCAGGCGCAGGGTGTAGTCATTGGTGATCGGGTGGAACAGCTGACCGCGGTAGTCAAGCTTGAAGAACGACAGGTCGCTGCCCGGGGTGGTCGCTTCCAGGGTCAGGCTTTGCGAGTGACCGCGCGTCGCCAGGACGCCCTTGTTCAGGGTCGACTCGGACCAGCCGGCAGACGCCTTGAAGTTCAGGAAGCTGTCATCACCTTCACGCTCGAGGAAGTCGAAGATCTCGTCGACGGTGTAAGTACCGGTCTTGATCTTGTCCTGCTGAACGCTCAGGCCGAAGGTCAGACGCGAGGTTTCGCTGATCGGGTAACCGACGTTGACACCGGCACCCAGGCTGTCCACCGCATAGCTCGCCACGTCGACGTCGAGGTCATCGTAGTTGGTGGTGCGATAGAAGGCGTTGTAACCCAGGCTGACACCGTCGGCAGTCCAGTAGGGGTCAACGAAGCCGAAGTTGTATCGGCTCTGGTATTCGGAACGGGTCAGGCCGATGGAGACCTTGTTACCGGTACCGAGGAAGTTGTTCTGGCTGATCGAACCACCGAGGATCAGACCGGCGCTCTGGGCGAAACCGACGCTGGCGGTGATCGAACCGGAGGCTTGCTCTTCCACGGTGTAGTTGACGTCGACCTGGTCGTCGGTGCCCGGTACCGCCGGGGTCTCGACGTTGGCTTCCTTGAAGAAGCCCAGGCGCTCCAGACGAGTCTTGGACTGGTCGATCAGGTAGGTAGAAGCCCAGCCGCCTTCCATCTGGCGCATTTCGCGACGCAGCACTTCGTCTTCGGACTTGGTGTTGCCGCGGAAGTTGATGCGGTTGACGTAGGCACGCTTGCCCGGATCGACGACGAAAGTGATGTCGACGGTGTGGTCTTCGTCATGGGGCTGCGGCACGCCGTTGACGTTGGCGAAGGTATAGCCTTCGTTGCCAAGGCGACGGGTGATCAGTTCGGAGGTGGTGGTCATGACCTTGCGCGAGAACACCTGGCCCGGCTGCGCCAGCAACAGCGCCTTGATCTGGTCTTCCGGCACTTTCAGGTCACCGGACAACTTCACGTCACGAACGGTGTACTTCTCGCCTTCGTTGACGTTGACGGTGATGTAGACATGCTTCTTGTCCGGGGTGATAGACACCTGGGTGGAGGCGATATCCATGTTGATGTAGCCGCGGTCCAGGTAGTAGGAACGCAGGCGCTCAAGGTCACCGGAAAGCTTTTCACGGGCGTACTTGTCGTCGTTCTTGAAGAACGACAGCCAGTTGGTGGTCTTGAGTTCGAACAGGCCCTGCAGATCTTCGTCGGAGAACACGGTGTTGCCCACGACGTTGATGTGCTGGATGGCAGCGACCGTACCTTCGTTGATCTTGATCTTCAGACCGACGCGGTTGCGCGGCTGCGGCACTACCTCGGCCTCTACCTCGGCCGAGTAACGGCCTTGGGCCACGTACTGGCGTTGCAGCTCGTTACGCACGCCTTCGAGGGTCGCACGCTGGAAGATCTCGCCTTCGGCCAGGCCGGACTGTTTCAGGCCCTTCATCAGGTCTTCGGTGCTGATCGCCTTGTTGCCTTCGATCTCGATGCTGGAGACCGACGGACGCTCGACGACGTTGATGATCAGGACATTGCCATCGCGGCTCAGGTTGATGTCCTGGAAGAACCCGGTCTTGAACAGGGAACGGGTCGATTCCACCAGGCGACCATCATCAGCCTGGTCACCGACGTTCAATGGCAGGGCACCGAAAACGCTGCCCGCGGAAACCCGCTGCAGACCGTTGACGCGAATATCGGAGATGGTGAAGGACTCGGCGTGAACTTCAGCGATCATCAGTGCGGCGAGAGCCGCAGTTAGCAGCAGACGTTTCATGAAGTCCTTTTTTATTCCAACTGGCAATAGACGACCCGCCGCAAGGACGCGGCAGGCTCGCAATTGAGCGAAGCGTTACAGTCGACCCAAATCGTTTATCAGGGCTAGCAACATCACCCCGACTACCAAACTGATACCGATCTGGACCCCCCAACCTTGCACCCGATCCGACAGCGGACGACCACGCACCCACTCGACCAGGTAAAACAGCAAATGCCCCCCATCCAGCACTGGAATGGGCAGCAAGTTAAGAACCCCGAGGCTAATGCTCAGATAGGCAAGGAAATTCAGGAAATCTCCGAGGCCCGACTGGGCTGAAGCGCCCGCCACTTTAGCAATGGTTATCGGTCCGCTCAAGTTTTTTACCGAGAGCTCGCCGAAGANNATTTTCTTCAGCGAATCAAGGGTAAGGACACTCATGTTCCAGGTCCGGGAAAGCCCCTCGCCTACCGCTTCGAGCGGCCCGTAGCTGATCTCGCGGAGCATCTGCGCCGGCCATTCCGGCTGAGCCACGCCGGCACCGAGGTAGCCAGCGGCAGCCTTGCCTTCACCGCGACTGGCGAGGGTCACCGGCAAGTCGATGCGCGCCCCGTCGCGTTCTACGCCCAGCACCACACGACTTCCGGCGCGG
>DQAA01000390.1 GCA_003523465.1 Pseudomonas sp. | reverse complement strand
GGCAAGGGCGTGATCGTCGCCATGACCCTGGCCGAAGCCGAAGACGCCGTGCGCGACATGCTCGCCGGCAATGCCTTCGGTGAAGCCGGTTCGCGGGTGGTCATCGAGGAGTTCCTCGACGGCGAGGAAGCCAGCTTCATCGTCATGGTCGACGGCGCCAACGTGCTGCCGATGGCCACCAGCCAGGACCACAAGCGTGTCGGCGACGCCGATACCGGCCCGAACACCGGCGGCATGGGTGCCTACTCCCCGGCCCCGGTGGTCACCGCCGACGTGCACCAGCGCGTGATGGACCTTGTGATCTACCCGACCGTGCGCGGCATGGCCGCCGAAGGCAACGTCTACACTGGCTTCCTTTATGCAGGCCTGATGATCGACAAAGCCGGCAACCCCAAGGTGATCGAGTTCAACTGCCGCTTCGGTGACCCGGAAACCCAACCGGTCATGCTGCGCCTGGAATCGAGCCTGGTGCTGCTGGTCGAGGCCGCGCTGGCCAAGGCCCTGGACAAGGTCGAAGCCGTCTGGGATCCGCGTCCGAGCCTGGGCATCGTCCTGGCCGCCGGCGGCTATCCTGGCGATTACGCCAAGGGCACGCCGATCAAGGGTCTGCAAGCCGCTGCAGCGCTGCAAGGCAAGGTGTTCCACGCCGGTACCACGCTCAAGGACGGCCAGGTGGTGACCAGTGGTGGTCGCGTACTCTGCGCCACCGCCCTGGGTGATACGGTCGAAGCCGCTCAGCAACAGGCTTATCGCCTGGCTGCGGAACTCGACTGGGAAGGTGCTTTCTATCGCAAGGACATCGGCTACCGCGCCATTGCCCGTGAGCGCGGCGAGCATCAGGAGTAATCCGCCGGTACGCAAGCCAAGCGCCCACGTGGCGCGGCTTGCGGCCAGTCGACAGGGCCCCCGGGGGGCCTTGCCTTCGACTCGGCACGCCGCGCATAGTTGTGCACCGGCATCACGCTAGGAAGGGATATTTCGTGCGTTGGCTCAGGACTGCCATTGGAATCATCGTCAGCTTGCTGACCCTGCTCTGCCTGCCACCGGCCTCGGCCGATTCCGGCAGCGGCTGGGCCGTTCTGCTCGATACCCAGGGCAACCTGCAACTGGGTGATATCCGCTCCGAACGCTACCGCAACCAGTTCAGCCCCATCGAACTCACCCAGCTCAACGCCGCAGCGCCCGACCAGGCACTATGGCTGCACCTGCGCCTGGCTCCCGGCCAGCAAGAACAGGTGATCCGCGTTTTCGCCCCCGATCTTTCCCGCCTGGACCTCTACGTCCTGGACCGCAACAACCTGCTGCAACAGAGCCATAACGGCCGCCGCAGCGACAGTGGCCTGCTCAGCCTGAGCAGCAGCGACCATCTGCTCTCCCTCCCCGCCAGCAACGTACCGCTGGATGTCTACCTGCGATTGGTGTCCGAACACCAGTTGCGCCCCGGTATCAGCCTGCTGCCCGCAATAGACGCAGCCGCCGACCAGCGTCGCCCGCTGCTGTTCGGCCTGCTGATCGGCTGCCTGGTCATGCTGGTCCTGCACAACCTGACCCGTTTTGCCTACTCGCGCGCCGTCACCAACCTGTGGCTGGCCGGCTATCACGTATTGATGCTGTTCAGCGCGCTGATCCTGCTCAATCTTGGCGGCCCGTGGAGTCTCTGGCACACCGCGCAGACACCCGCCGCCTACCTGACCGTGATGTTCGCCACCCTCTGCGGCCTGGCCTTCACCCAGCGCTTCTTCGCCCCGCTGGGACCGTCACCGGTCAACCGCGTGCTCCACGGACAGATGCTGCTCGTCGTCCTGTGCGGCCTGTTGCTGCTGTTCGTCGATACCTTGCCGCTGAACCTGATGACCTACGCCCTGGTCGCCATCAGCAGCCTGAGCATGCTGGCGATCGCCGCCTGGCACTGGTACAAGGGCTTCGCGCCGGCGCGGCTGTTCGCCCTGGCCATGCTGATCTTCAACCTCGGCTGCCTGGTGGTGCTGCCCGCCCTGCTCGGCCTGACCCGCACCCCGACCCAGTGGCTGCTGTTCATCATCCTCGGCCTGACGGTATTCAGCGGCCTGCTGCTCAACCTCTCGGTCAGCGAGCGCCTGCGCAGCATCAACGATGAGCGGGTCAGCGCCAGTCGTGAACAGGCGGCGAGCAACGCCGAGATCAACGCCAAGGCCGAGTTCCTGGCGAAGATCAGCCATGAGATCCGCACCCCGATGAACGGCGTGCTGGGCATGACCGAACTGCTGCTGGGCACGCCGCTGTCGGTCAAGCAGCGCGACTACGTGCAGACCATCCATAGCGCCGGCAACGAACTGCTGACCCTGATCAACGAGATCCTCGACATCTCCAAGCTGGAGTCCGGGCAGATCGAACTGGACGACGTGCAGTTCGACCTCAATGCACTGATCGAGGACTGCCTGGGGATCTTCCGGGCCAAGGCCGAACAGCAGAACATCGAGCTGATCAGCTTCACCCAGCCGCAGGTGCCGCGGGTCATCAGCGGCGACCCGACCCGCCTGCGCCAGGCCATGCTCAGCCTGCTCGACAATGCCCTGAAAAAGACCGATCACGGTGAAATCCTGCTCGTGGTGGCGCTCGATCAACGGGGCGACAGCCCGCGCCTGCGCATCGCCGTGCAGGACAGCGGCGAATCCATGCAGGCCGCCGAGCGCGACGCCCTGCTGCAGGCCGAACTGCACAGCAAGCATTTCCTTTCCAGCAACAAGCTCGGCGGCCACCTCGGCCTGGTCATCGCCAAGCAGTTGATCAACCTGATGCACGGCGAATTCGGCATCAAGACCAGCCACAACCAGGGCAACACCCTGTGGCTGACCCTGCCC
>DQAA01000358.1 GCA_003523465.1 Pseudomonas sp. | reverse complement strand
GAACATCTGCTGGAAATCCTGGGCCAGCGCGCAGCCGAGGGCGGCCAGGCTCCACAGCAGGGCCATCAGCGCCAGGCAGCGCACCCGGCCGAAGCGATCGGCCAGCAGCGACAGGGGAAAGGTCAGCAGGCCGACCATCAGCGCGACGATGCCGCTGAGCAGGCCGAGCTGGCTGTCGCTCAGGGCCCATTCGGCCTTGAGCAGCGGGAATACCGCGTTCAGCACCTGACGCGACATGTAGTCGGAAATCAGCAGGCCGAACGTCAGGGCAAAGACGATCCAGGCATAGCTGCGCGGGATGCCGACGGAGGTGTCGACATCTCCCGCGTCAATGGGGTGAAAGGCCATGTAGCCTCCTCGCAACTCAGTTGTCTTTCTTGTTATCGAGTGTGTTGCCGTGTCGCGGGCGGGCCCTGGAGGCCCGCCCTTCCCTGCCGTGAATCAGCCGCGCTGCGGGACACCTTTTTGTCCCGCCTTGCGGTTGGGGGCCATGCCGTTGGCCAGCAACGTTTCCTCGACGGTCTGGTAGTGCACACCGATGCGGTAGATCTCCCGGGCTTCCTTGCCGCTGGCGATTTCCCGGCCCAGTTCATGGGCGACGCGCACGGTCTGCTGGATCTGCTGCACGGACGTGAAGCGCTCGCCCTTCTGGTCGATGATGGTGTCTTCGATGCCTACCCGTGGGTGCAGGCCCATGGCCAGGGCCATGGCGTTGAACGGCAGCACGTTCTTGAGCAGCGATTCGGCGGTCAGGGTGCAGCCGTCCGGCGCGCGGTGGATGAAGTTGAAGAAGTTGAACGGATTGGGGCCATCGAAGCCGCCACCGATGCCGATCCAGGTCAGGTTCAGCGGGCCCTTGTACACGCCCTTGCGCACCAGGCGCTCCAAGGTTTCCAGGGCGTGCATGCCAGTCAGCTGGAAGTGCGGCTGGATGCCGGAGGCGGTCAGGCGGCGCAGGTGCTCCTCGACCCAGGCCGGGCCGGCGGGCACGGTCATTTCGCTGTAGGCGGCGTGGTAGGCCGGGTTGTCCAGGGAGGTGCCCTTGAGGTACTCCGGGTACAACAGCTCCATGATGTTCATCTGGGTGGTGTTGATCGCCACGGTGACCTGGTCCGGCTTGGGGGTCAGGTCGGCGAGCATGTGCCGGGTGTCGTCCGACAGCCACTTGGCCGCCTCGCCGTCGCTCTCGGGGGCGAAGGAAATCGAGCCGCCGACCTGGATGATCATCTCCGGCACCGCCTCGCGTACCCCGGCGATCAGCTCGTTGAACTTGGACAGGCGCTTGGAGCCCTTGCCGTCCAGCTCGCGCACATGCAGGTGGAGTACGGTGGCGCCGGCCTCGTAGCAGTCGACCGCCTTCTGTACCTGCTCATCCATGCTCACCGGGATGTCTTCGGGGAAGTCCTCGGGCATCCACTCCGGGCCGTACGGGGCCACGGTGATCACGACCTTTTCCATGTTTTCCGGGTGCAGCGAATCGTCGAAGAATTGCATCGGTTCTTCCTTTTTCTTGTTGTGGGCGGCCCGGCGGTGATGCGCCGGGCGGGCGGTGGCGAATCAGTAGGGCGTGTCGCCGATGATCCCGGCGCGGTCCATCCTGCGGTGGCACGGCGGGTAGTCCATCACGGCGTAGTGCTGGGTACTGCGGTTGTCCCAGATCGCGACGCTGTTCGGCTTCCAGCGCCAGCGCACCTGGTACTCGGGGATGTACGCCTGGCTGATGAGATAGCGCAGCAGCTCGCCGGCGCCGGGGTTGGCGTCCTGGCCGAAGCGCACCCGCTCGGCGGTGTGGTAGTTGCTGAAGTGGGTGGTGAAGGCGTTGACGAACAACACCTTCTCCCCGGTTTCCGGATGGGTGCGCACCACCGGGTGCTCGGCGTCGGGGAAGCGCGCCTTGAGGGCCAGGCGCTGCTCGATGGGCATGGCCGCGCCGAAGCTGGCCTCGATGCTGTGTCGGGCACGCAGGCTGGCGATCTTATGCTTCACATCATCGGGCAGGTTGCGGTAGGCCTCGACCATGTTTACCCACATGGTGTCGCCGCCCACCGGCGGGCATTCCAGGCAGCGCAGCACGCAGCCCATGGGCGGTGCGTCGCGCCAGGTGGCGTCGGTGTGCCAGGCGTTTTCGTAGCGGTCCATGGGCTGTTCGGGATTCTTGTAGATCCGTACCAGGCCGGGGTTTTCCGGGTCGCTGCCGGCCACCGGGTGGTCTTCCAGCTCGCCGAAGCGGCGGGCGAAGGCCACGTGCTCGGCCGGGGTCATGGACTGGTCGCGCAGAAACACCACGTGATGGTCGAGCAGCGCTGCGCGGATCGCGGCAAACAGACCGTCGTCGTGGATCGCATCGGTCAGGTTCACGCCGGTCAGCTCGGCGCCGATGCTGCAGGTGAGTTTTTCGACTCTCATGGCGATGCTCCTCAGATGACGAAAATCGACGAGCCGGTGGTCTTGCGCGCTTCCAGGTCACGGTGCGCCTGGACCGCGTCGGCCAGGGCGTAGTGCTGGTTGATTTCGATGCGGATATCGCCATTGCCGACATGGGCGAACAGCTCGGCGGCCAGCGCGGCCTTTTCCGCCGGGTCGGCGATGTAGTCGGCCAGGGCCGGACGGGTCAGCATCAGCGAGCCCTTCATGGCCAGCAGCACCGGGTCGAACGGCG
>DQAA01000671.1 GCA_003523465.1 Pseudomonas sp. | reverse complement strand
GCGGTCCTTCGCGGGCAAGCCACGCTCCTACAAGAGTATCCATGCCACGCCAGCCCAACCTTTTCCCACCCCCACGGGGTAGTCCCCCGCCAACTTTCAGTGCACGCCGGTGGGAAATTTCCTCCTCTCGCTGGGATACGTCTGATGTAAGCCATTTTCCCGCTCGCGAATAATCCGCCTCGTTCAACGACACATCCCACAGTCGCCGGCGACTGTTCGATGTGCCGCTGAACTTTCGGAATATTTGCCTCCCAACAAGGAAATTGGTCATGAAATACAGCGTTCTCGCACTCCCACTGGCACTGATGATGGCCGCGACCGCCCAGGCTGCCGATCCGATCGAGAAACAGGTCACCGTGACCGCTACCATCCCGACCGAAAGCTTCTATGTCGAACCGGTAGGCGGCAACTGGATGAACGAACCGCAGGACATGGCCTGGAACTCGTTCCAGCAAACCCTGCAACCGATCCGCAAGCAACTCCAGGTGCGCAGCACCACCGGGCCGATCTCGGCTTACCTGCTCAACCCGGCAACCATCACCAGCGGTGCCGACACCATCGGCCTGGATGTCAGCGTCGCAGGCAAGACCCTGACCCTGACCTCGTCCGAGGTCATCACCGAAGCACAGGCAGCGCCCGGCGCCGTCGTCGGCTTCGAAGTGGCCGCCCAGGCCGCCGGCACCGGTGGCTACATCCCGGGCAACTACCTCGGCGTGGTCAACATGATGTTCGAGACCACCACCGACTAAACCCGGGCAACGTCCTTTCTCCCTTTTCGATCGTCTCCGGTCCGGCGCTCCCCATGCCGGGCCGGGGGTGATCGGTGTTGCATCCATCCGCGACGAGCAATCACTCATGTCTCTTAGGACATCCATACGAATAGCGGTGGGCTGCTGCGTGGCCGCCGTCTGGCTGGCAGAGGCCGGCGCCAGCGATGAGACGGGGAAAACCAGTCAGCTTGGCATCCTGCGACAAGCCGAAGGATTGCCCAAGGAATTCGACGAGCATTTTTTCGATGTACCCCTGGCCGTGCGCATCGACCTGGACGGTCGCCTGCTCGGTGAAGCCATGGTGGTACTCGGCCGTGACGAACGGGTTCAACTACTGGAATTCACCGATACCCACGAAAGCCAGGAGCCGGATACCGTGCGCCAGCGCTGGAGCGAGGCGCTGCAGGCCGGCCAGGCCCTGGGCAATTGCGTCAAGGCCTGCCCCCAGGACCTGGTGGCGCTGCACTACAGCCTGGTCAACTCGCAACTGTCGATCCTGACCCGCAACGCCGAGCGCGACCAGCAAGCCGCCTGGTATCGACTGCCCGAGCAGGGCAGCCAGGGCGTGATCCTGCGCAACCAGCTCAACCTCAGCCGCGATGGCGAGGAAACCGTCGGCCGCTACGCCCTGCGTGGCCAGGGCAGCGTCGGCAACTGGACCACCGTGGCCGAGGCCCAGGTCGATCGCAGTAACGAGGAACGCCCGCAAACCCGGCACCGGGTCGACGAGCTTTTCGCCGAGCGGGTCCATGAAGACAATTTCTACCGCCTCGGCTACTTCACCCCCGGCGCCCAGGCCATGAGCCGCCAGCCGCGCCTGCTGGGCAACAGTCCGGACACCACCCTGGGCCTGATGTTCGGCAGCAGCGACAGCCTGGCGATCGACAACGGCAAGGCCAGCGCAACGCCGATCTATGTCACTCCCAACCGGCCAGGAGTGGTCGAGATCTACCGCAACGGCCAATTGATCAACAGCCAGCCGGTGCAGCCGGGCCTGCAAGCCATCGACACGCGGGTCCTGCCCGGCGGTATCTACGAGGTGGAAGTGCGCCTGATCGAAGACGGCCAGGTCACTTCGCGCAACGAAGAGTTCATCTACAAACCGAACAACTGGAGCAACAGCGCCTCGCCGTGGCGCTACAACCTGTACCTGGGCCAGCAGAGCGCATTGCTGAGCAACTGGGACGACGAGGATTACGGCGGCCTGGCCGCCGGGGTCATCACCAACTACCTGCTGCATCCCCGCCTGGTGGTGGGGCTTTCCGCCCAGCGGGTCGATGGGCAGATGCAGTACGGCACGTCGATGGACTGGGACGTGCTGGACCGCTTCAAGGTGTTCGGCAACCTGTTCCACACCGACGAACAGGGCAATGGCTATGACCTGCAGGGGGTCTGGCACCACCAGTCGGGCAGCGTGGTCCTCAGCCACAACCGCTCCTGGCTGGACTATCCCCGCCAACGGCGCATCGACGGCTACGACTACGATTACCGCTACGACGAGGACCGCGAGCAGCCACGCAACCGCGAACTGCGCCAGTCGTCACTCTCCGTCAGCCAGCGCATCACCCGCAAAAGCACGGCCACCTTGCGCCTCAGCCATAGCGACGGCGGCTACAGCAACGGCGGCCTGGCCCTAGACCTGGGCTGGTCGCAACACGGCCAGTTGATGGGTTCGGATGCCAACTGGCGGGTTTCGGTGTTCGACCGTCCGGGCAACTCCAGCAGCGGCGAGCAGCGCAACCGCGGCATCAATGTCAGCCTGAGCATGAGCCTCGGCGGGCCGGGCCGGCGCATTTCCGGCAGCCTCGGC
>DQAA01000395.1 GCA_003523465.1 Pseudomonas sp. | reverse complement strand
GAGCCGGCGTTGCCGGCGATGGGGCCTTGAAGAGCAATAAAGAACATCAGACGGTAATCAGCTTCTCGCGCAACTTGGCAATATCGTCGCGCATCTGCGCCGCCGCCTCGAACTCCAGGTCCCGCGCGAGCTGGTACATCTTCTCTTCCATCTGCTTGATGCGCTTGGTGATCTCCCCCGGCGAGCGCAGTTCGGCCTCGTACTTGGCATTCTCCTCCGCCGCCTTGGCCATGCCCTTGCGCTTCTTGCTGCGCGAGCCAGGCACGTTGGCGCCTTCGAGAATGTCCGTGATGTCCTTGACCACGCCCTTGGGCACGATGCCGTTGGCTTCGTTGAAGGCGATCTGTTTCTCGCGGCGACGCTCGGTTTCGTCGATCGCCCGCTGCATCGAGCCGGTCATCTGGTCGGCGTAGAGAATCGCCCGGCCATTGAGGTTACGCGCAGCACGACCGATGGTCTGGATCAGGGACCGCTCCGACCGCAGGAAGCCTTCCTTGTCGGCATCAAGGATCGCCACCAACGACACCTCGGGCATGTCCAGCCCCTCGCGCAGCAGGTTGATCCCCACCAGCACGTCGAAGGTGCCGAGACGCAGGTCGCGAATGATCTCGACGCGCTCCACCGTGTCGATGTCCGAGTGCAGGTAGCGCACCCGAACGTCGTGGTCGGCAAGATAATCGGTAAGGTCCTCGGCCATGCGTTTGGTCAGGGTGGTGACCAGTACCCGCTCCTCGACGGGCACGCGCTTGCGGATTTCCGAGAGGAGATCGTCGACCTGGGTCAGCGCCGGACGGATTTCCACCTGCGGGTCGACCAGACCGGTCGGCCGCACCACCTGCTCGACCACCCTCCCCGCATGCTCCGCTTCGTACGGGCCAGGAGTGGCCGAAACGAAGATGGTCTGCGGGCTGACACTTTCCCACTCGTCGAAACGCATCGGCCGGTTGTCCAGCGCCGAAGGCAGGCGGAAGCCGTATTCCACGAGGGTTTCCTTGCGCGAGCGGTCGCCTTTGTACATGGCGCCGACCTGGGGAACGCTGACGTGGGATTCGTCGATCACCAGCAGCGCATCCGGCGGCAGGTAGTCGTAGAGGGTCGGCGGCGGCGCGCCGGCCGGGCGACCGGAGAGGTAGCGGGAGTAGTTTTCGATGCCGTTGCAGTAGCCCAGTTCGAGGATCATCTCCAGGTCGAAGCGGGTGCGCTGCTCCAGGCGCTGGGCTTCCACCAGCTTGTTGGCCTTGTGCAGGTATTCGAGGCGGTCCTTGAGCTCTTCCTTGATTCCGTCGACCGCCTCCAGCAGGGTTTCCCGAGGGGTGACGTAGTGGCTCTTGGGATAGAAGGTGAAACGCGGCAGCTTGCGGATCACCTCGCCGGTCAGGGGATCGAAGGCAGAGAGGTTTTCCACCTCGTCGTCGAACAGTTCGATGCGGATCGCTTCCAGGTCCGATTCAGCGGGGAACACGTCGATCACGTCGCCACGCACACGGAAGGTCGCGCGGGCGAAATCCATTTCATTGCGGGTGTATTGCAGGTCGGCCAGGCGGCGCAGCAAGGCGCGCTGGTCGAGTTTGTCGCCGCGGTCGATGTGCAGGACCATCTTCAGGTAGGTTTCGGGGCTGCCCAGGCCGTAGATGCATGAGACGGTGGTAACGATGATGGCGTCGCGACGCTCCAGCAGGGACTTGGTCGCGGACAGGCGCATCTGCTCGATATGGTCGTTGATCGACGCGTCCTTCTCGATGAAGGTGTCCGACGACGGCACATAGGCTTCGGGCTGGTAGTAGTCGTAGTAGGAAACGAAGTACTCCACCGAGTTGTTGGGGAAGAATGCCTTGAACTCCCCGTACAGCTGCGCGGCCAGGGTCTTGTTCGGCGCCAGCACCAGGGTCGGCCGCTGAACCTGGGCGATCACGTTGGCGATGCTGAAGGTCTTGCCCGAGCCGGTCACGCCGAGCAGGGTCTGGTGCGCGAGCCCCGCCTCGATGCCCTCGACCATCAGGCGGATGGCTTCCGGCTGATCGCCGGCCGGCTGGAAACGGGTGACCAGTTGAAACTCGGACATGACGGACCTCTGCGCAAATGCGGATACAGGCAACTGTATTTTTAGCCAGTAGTTATACCCAATTAAAGGCGCTCTGCGCCAGTTTCAAGACCGGGCGTCCACGGTTGACCGGAGGATTCGACTAACGGTCGAAAAATATTCCGGGAAACAGCGGGAAAAGCTGCGGCAGACTGTCGCCGTGACCGGTCGGTATCACTATACTGACTCCCCGTTTGTGCACCGCTCTAGTGCATCTGGCTGGAGCGTGCGAACCCTACTCACCCTCCATTCAGAGCCAAGGTAATAATGAGCCTGTTTTCCGCTGTCGAGCTGGCACCACGCGATCCCATTCTGGGCCTCAACGAAGCATTCAACGCCGACACCCGCACCGATAAAGTCAACCTCGGCGTAGGCGTTTACTGCAACGAAGAAGGACGCATCCCACTGCTGCGTGCGGTCATCGAAGCCGAAACCCAACGTGCCGCCCAGCACGCTTCCCGCGGATACCTGCCGATCGACGGCATCGCCGCCTACGACCAGGCCGTGCAGAAACTGCTGTTCGGTGCCGAGTCGCCGCTGCTGGCCGAAGGCCGCGTGGTCACCGTCCAGGCCGTCGGTGGTACCGGCGCCCTGAAGATCGGTGCCGACTTCCTCAAGCAACTGTCGCCGAACGCCGTCGTCGCCATCAGCGACCCGAGCTGGGAAAACCACCGCGCGCTGTTCGAAACCGCCGGCTTCCCGGTGCAGAACTACCGCTACTACGACGCCCCGAGCAACGACGTCAACCGCGCCGGCATGCTGGAAGACCTGAACAACCTGCCATCGGGTTCGATCATCGTCCTACACGCCTGCTGCCATAACCCGACCGGCGTCGACCTGAGCCTGGAAGACTGGAAAAACGTCCTGGAAGTGGTCAAGGCCAAAGGCCATGTGCCGTTCCTCGACATGGCCTACCAGGGCTTTGGCGACGGCATCGCCGAAGACGCCTTCGCCGTGCGCCTGTTCGCCGAGTCGGGCCTGGAGTTCTTCGTTTCCAGCTCGTTCTCCAAATCGTTCTCGCTGTACGGCGAGCGTGTCGGCGCCCTGTCGATCGTCACCAGCGCCAAGGAAGAAAGCACTCGCGTGCTGTCCCAGGTCAAGCGTGTGATCCGCACCACCTACTCCAACCCGCCGACCCACGGTGCCAGCATCGTCGCTGCCGTACTGAACAGCGCCGAGCTGCGTCAGATGTGGGAAACCGAGCTGGGCGAAATGCGCAGCCGCATCCACGGCATGCGCAAGCAGATGGTCGAGCTGCTGGCCGAGTACGGTGCCAAGCGCGACTTCAGCTTCGTCGGTCGCCAGCGCGGCATGTTCTCCTACTCGGGCCTGAGCGTTGAGCAAGTGGCCCGCCTGAAGAACGAATACGGCATCTACGCCCTGGATACCGGCCGCATCTGCGTGGCCACCCTGAACCAGAGCAACATCCACGTGGTGACCAAAGCCATCGTCGACGTGCTGTAAGCAAGAATAACCAAGGGGAAGCTTGACTTCCCTTTGGTTATCAGTAAGATACGCCCCAGATTCCGCGATAGCTCAGTCGGTAGNNTCGAGTCCAGGTCGCGGAGCCAAATACTGAAAACCTCCAGATGCGCAAGCACTGGAGGTTTTTTTATTGTCGCGAAAAAGATGAAGCGGGCAGTCACTCCCGCCCGATCGGATAGAACTCGCCAGAGCTCCACACCCCAAGCCACGCCTCGCCATCGATCTCCCGCGAAACCGCCAGGCCCACCAGTTCGTAGAAAACGTTGCGGTGAATCAGCGCTTCGAGGTTGGCGCGCATGTGAACGTAAGGTGATGGCTCCTGGGTGAGCGGATCGATGACGAAACGCAAGGGATGCTCCGGACCGGCCTCGACCTGGTCCTCGACATTGCTGGTAAAACGCAGCACCTGCGCCTCACCACTGCCCTGCACGTCCACGCTCACTGCCACGAACGGCGCATCGTCGACCTTGATCCCGACCTTCTCCACCGGCGTCACCAGGAACCAATCGTCACCGTCGCGACGAATGATGGTGGAAAACAGCCGGACCATGGGTTTTCGACCGATCGGCGTACCCTGGTAGAACCAGGTGCCGTCCCGGGCGATACGCATGTCGATATCACCGCAGAAATCCGGATTCCACAGGTGCACGGGTGGCAAGCCCTTGTCCGCCTTGGGGATCTGCGACAGCAGGTCGCCAGCCTTGCCCGTATCAGCCATGCTCGGTACTCCTCAGTTGCCCAGACCCAGAAGGGCACGAGCGTAGTCCTCCAAAGGCGGGCCAAGCAAATCTTCCGGCTTGCTGTCATGGAACGTCAGCAAACCGCCACGGCTTCGGATGCGCGCGGTATCAACCAGATAACGAGTGCTGGTTTCGATCAGCATCAACTGGATGGTGCCAGTGTCGATACCGAGGCGGTCCACCGCCTGCTCGTCATACCACTCGTCACCGTTGCTGATGCGGTTGTCGGCCCTGGCAAAGCGGGTGTACAGCAGGTAATGAGCACCGACCGCGCGAGCCTGGCCCAAGGCATCTTCCAGACCGATCGGGCCTTGGGCGCGACGTACCAGCGGGAAATATTCGACAAAGCCCTTGAAGGCCTCCTCCGCCACCACGTTGGGCCGCGGATAGGCACCGCCCGGCGGCATGAAGGCCCCTTGGGCAATGAAAATGAACGAGTCAGGTTGCAAGCGCAGCGACATCGAACGCTGGGTATTGCTGTGGTCCAGCAGACCGGCATCACTCATGTGGTAACGGGTGGCCTCACCCATATCGCTGACATTCATGCAGCCGCCCAGCGTGACGAACGCCAGCAGCAAAACCAGGCTACGCATCTTTCCTCCAGAGGCCGGCGACGGAAAACCGGCGAACAGCCCGCTGATGCAGGTTCTGTTCCAGCTTGCCGCCCCCTTGTGCGCGCTCAGCCGCCGATGATCTTCATCACTGTGGCGCCACCGGAAAAGGCCACGCTCTGCTTGTCGCCCAGCGCCTTGACCAGCAAGCCTTGCAACGCCGGCAAGGCCAGATGACGGGGACGATCCAGCAGATCGCCAATGAAATGCCGGTTGCTCGAAGACAGGCAACCATGCAGCCAACCCGTGGAGGACAGGCGCAAACGGGAGCAGGTCCGGCAGAACGGTACGCTCTCGTTGGCAATCACGCCAAAGCAGCCGCGGCCTGGAACCCGATAACGCAGCGCAGTGGCGTCGATCGGCGCTTCGGCCTGAGCGTATTCATAGCGTTCGCCGATTACCTGGAGCAGGGTTTCCAGGCCGACGAACTGCTGGAGGAACGCGTTGTTGTCACGGGCCAGGTGTCCCATTCGCATCAGCTCGATGAAACGCAACTCGTAGCCATGCTCGAGGCAGTACTCCAGCAGTGGCAGTACCTGATCGAGGTTCTGCCCCCGCAGCGGCACCATGTTGACCTTGATCTTCATCCCGGCGGCTGCAGCTTGCGCCATGCCGTCCAGCACGGTCGGCAGGTCACCACCACGGGAAATACTGCGGAACGCCTGGGCATCGAGGGTATCGAGGGAAACGTTGAGGCGGCGGATGCCGACTTCGCTCAACAGCGGCAGCTTGCGGGCGAGCAACTGGCCGTTGGTGGTGAGGCTGATATCGTCGAGGCCGAAGCCGGCCACGGTCTTCAGGAAGGTTTCCAGCTTGGGGCTGACCAGCGGCTCGCCACCGGTCACCCGTAGCCGCTCGATGCCGGCAGCCTCGATCAACCAGGCCACACCCCGCGCCAGCGCTTCGGCCGAGAGTTCGTCCTGAGCAGCGACCAAACGCTTGCCGTCGGGCACGCAGTAGGTGCACGCGTAGTTGCAGGCGGCGGTAAGGCTGACACGCAAATTGCGAAAACGTCTGCCTTGACGGTCGACGATCATGGAGAACTCCGGCATGGATGATTCGGGCTTGCAGAACCTGACTCAAAAATCAGGTTTTTGCAAGCCTCGCTCCAAAAGTATATTCCTGCCCGGTCGTAGCCAACAGCCATGATGTCGCAGACGAATATCAGCTGGCGGAAGGCTCCGGGTCGCGCTTGCGCTTGTTACCCATGCGTACGCCGATATCCATCAGGAACTGGAAGAAGCCTTCCTGGTCTTCCAGGACGTTGCTCCAGAACGGCGAGTGATAGAGCGCCACCGCGCCATGGACCAGCGCCCAGGCAGCGCAATAATGGAAATAAGGAGGGACGTCTTCGAGCTTGCCTTCGCTGATACGACCCTTGATCAGCAGGGTCAGGCGATCGAAGTTCGAGGCACGGATCTTGTGCAACTCCTCGACCATTTCCGGCACCTGGTGGCCCTTGACCACTTTTTCTTCCAGGCGGTCGAACAGTCGATAGCGCTGCGGATCGCGCATGCGGAATTCGAAGTAGGCGCGCGACAGGGCTTCCTTGTCGCGATCGACATCGGCGGAATGCAGCAGTTGGTTCAAGTCGCGCTCGTAGTCGAGCATCAGGCGCAGATAGATCTCCGCCTTGGACTTGAAGTGCTTGTAGATCGTGCCTTTGCCGATACCCACAGCATCAGCGATCATCTCGACGGTGACGCTATCTTCACCCTGTTCGAGAAACAGCTTGAGTGCGGTATCGAGAATCTCTTGCTCACGGCGACGAAATTCACGGACCTTGCGAGGTTCTTTCTGCATAAGAAGGACTGGATCAAAATCGAAGCCAAGTATTATGCCTAACTTGCAGCAAATTGCACGGATCATCCAAGCATGTCCGCGCCCCACGAGACTTTCGCCGCGAGCGATGCGCTCTCAGCAGCCGCAGGCGTATTCCAAATCTGTTTAAAAAACGAGCAATCGGCGCTGGAAGCTCATCAATCCTGATTAATACTTGAATTGTTGGCGGGGCATATCCCCCCAAGTGTCACGCCAATAAAGGTGACCAAGGAATGTTCGCCTTTGTTTTACTCCTAATGGTCTTAACCCGGATTCCTCCCCCAGAACCCGGGTTTTTTTTGCCTGCGGGTCGAGGTCAGGCCTGGCGCACCCGGGCCAGCGGGAACAGCCGGCGGAAGTTGGCCGTCGTCTGCTCCGCCAGTTGCTCGTAACGCTCACCGCGTACCAGGGCGATGAATTCGGCGACATCGCGTACGTACTCCGGCAGGTTGGGTTTGCCACGATGAGGAATAGGCGCGAGGTAAGGTGAATCGGTTTCCACCAGCAGGCGATCGGCCGGCACCTGACGGGCAACGTCGCGCAGGGCGTCGGCATTGCGGAACGTGACGATGCCGGACAGGGAGATGTAATAGCCCAGATCAAGAGCGGCCTTGGCCATGTCCCAGTCCTCGGTGAAACAGTGCAGCACGCCAGCCTGGGGCAGGTCGGCCTCACGCAGCAGATCCAGGGTGTCGGCCCGCGCCGCCCGGGTGTGGATAACCACAGGCTTGCCGGTGATCCGCGCAGCGTCCAGGTGCAGGCGGAACGATGCCTGCTGCAGCTCTGCCGCTTCTGGCTCGTAGTGATAGTCGAGACCGGTTTCACCGATCGCCACCACATTAGGGTGATTCAGCTCGTGCAGCAGCCAGTCCAGCGCAGGCTCCGCGCCAGGCGCCAGGTCCAGCGGATGGACACCGACCGAACAATCGACATCGGCGTATTGCTCGGCCAGCGCCTTGACCTGGGCGGCATTGTCGGCACTGACGCCGATGCACAGGAAGTGCCCGACCCCACGGGCCCGCGCGGCGTCCAGCGCGGCATCGAGGGAGCCGTCATGGGCGGCGAGATCAAGTCGATCGAGGTGGCAATGGGAATCTACGAGCATGGCGAAATGACAATCTGAAAGGAAAATCGGAAACCCGGCCGCTCAACGCTGGCCAGGCAGCATGGCCCAGGAAGCCAGCAGGGCTTCGAGGAGCAACACGCGGTTGAGGTTGGCCTTGCCGAGCACTTTCTGGCGCTGCTCGAGAATCCAGTCCTGGATGTCCAGCACCCTGCCCTGGGGACTCTTCTGCGCCAGGTACTGCACCACCTTGCGCATATCGGCGAGGCCAAGCCCCTCCTCGTCCTGGGTCAACTGGTAGCGCAGGATCAGGTTCGACCAATCGCAGAACCAGTCGAACAGGTGCAACAGGGAAACATCCTTCCAGGACTCGGCCAGTTGAGTGGGTGATTGCTGCTGCTTGAGCAGTTTCTTCACACCCTCGACCACTTGCGCGCGGTGCTCGCGAACGCCCAGGGCCTGCAGGTTGACGGCCATCAGCGGCGACCCGGCGGCCAGGCTCAGCAGCTCGGCACGCTCCTGCTCTTCACTCCCAGGCAGCGCCGAAGCCAGCCATGCCAGGCTTTGAGCCTCTTGAGGCTGCGGACAGGCTATCTGCTGGCAGCGACTCTTGATGGTNNGGCTGATGACTGACCAGCAACAGGACGGTATTGCCGGAGGGTTCTTCAAGACTCTTGAGCAAGGCGTTGGCGGCATTGATGTTCATCGCCTCCACCGGCTCGATCAGGACAAGCTTGCGCCCGCCAAGCTGGGCCGTCTGGGTGACGAAGCCGACCAGATCACGGACCTGGTCGACCTTGATCGGCTTGTCCGCTTCTTCCGGCTCCAGAACATAATTGTCCGGGTGGCTGCCGGCCGCCAGAAGCATGCAGGATTTGCACTGCCCGCAGGCCCGGGCATTTTCCGGGCGCTGACACAGCAGCAGCGCCATCAGGTTTTCGGCCAGGGCGCGCTTGCCGATACCCTGCGGGCCGTGCAGCAGATAGGCGTGGGCATGACGGGCGCGCCCGGCCAGTTGTTGCCACAGCGCCGCCTGCCACGGATAGGCCTCAGCCACGGCCGCGCTCCACGATCTGCCCGACCAGACCATCCAGCGATTGCTGGACGATAGCCAGCGGCTGCGCTGCATCGATCAGGTGATAACGCTGCGGATCAGCCTTGGCGCGATCGAGNNGCCTGGCGTACAGCCTCGAAGAAGGCCTGGCCTTCCTGCTCGAAGCGATCCAGGCGACCGCGGGCCGCGGCGCGGGACAGGCCGATTTCCACGGGCAGGTCGAAAAGCAGGGTCAGGTCCGGCTGCAGGCCGCCCTGGACGAATCGCTCCAGGGTAGCGATACGCTCGACGCTGAGGCCGCGACCACCACCCTGATAAGCGTAAGTGGCATCGGTGAACCGATCACACAGCACCANNGCCAGCGCCGGGCGGATCACTTCGGCCAGGTGCTGGGCCCGGGCGGCGAAGACCAGCAGCAGCTCGGTATCGGCATCCATCCTTTCATCGCTGGGAGCCAGCAGCAGCTCGCGGATACGCTCGGCCAGCGGCGTGCCGCCGGGTTCACGGGTCAACAGTACATCCAGGCCGTGGTCGCGCAGATGGGCGGCGAGGTAGTCACGATTGGTGCTCTTGCCCGCGCCTTCCGGACCTTCCAGGGTAATAAACAAACCGCTCACACAGCGTCCTCGAAAATAGTCATTGCTTGGTGGAATCGCCGTCGGCCGGAGCCTCCACGGCTTCGGCAGGCGTATCACCCGGCTCGATGGCCGGCGGCACCGCCGGTGCTTCCTGCTGCACAGGCACCTCCGGCAGGGCCTTGCCGTTGCCGTTCACTGGCACAGGGCTGGAACGGTAGTCGGCGCGACGTTTCAGCTGATACTCGCGAACCGCCGAATTGTGCGCATCGAGATCATCGGAGAAAACGTGACTGCCATCACCGCGGGCGACGAAATACAGGCTGCTGCCCGGCACGGGATTGAGCGCGGCATGAATCGCCTCGCGTCCGACCATGGCGATCGGGGTCGGCGGCAAGCCGCTGATCACGTAGGTGTTATAGGGGGTAGGTTCGCGCAGGTCGGCGCGGGTGATCTTGCCGTTGTAGCGCTCGCCCATGCCGTAGATGACGGTGGGGTCGGTCTGCAGCAGCATACCGATCTGCATGCGGCGGACGAAGACCCCGGCGATCTGCCCGCGCTCCTGCGGTACGCCGGTCTCCTTCTCCACCAGCGAGGCCATGATCAGCGCCTGGTAGGGGTCTCGATATGGCAGCTCCGCTGGCCGCTCAGCCCACTCCTTGGCCAGCACCTCTTCCAGACGGGCGTAAGCCTGCTGCAGCAGCTCGACATCGCTCATGCCGCGAACGAACTTGTAGGTATCGGGGAAGAAGCGCCCTTCGGGGAAGACCGTGGGATGGCCGAGCTTGTCCATCACTTCGGCGTCGCTCAGGCCGTCGAGGGTGTGCTTGATCTTGTCATGCTTGAGCAAGGCACTGCGCACCTGGCGGAAGGTCCAGCCTTCGACGAGGGTCAGGTTGTACTGCACCACATCGCCACGGCGCCAGGCATCGAAAAGGTCACGCACGGTCATGCCGGGCGTCATACGGTATTCGCCGGTATGCAGCGCGGTACCGGCCATGTTGAAGCGCCAGTAAAGACGCAGCCAGAAAGCGTCCTCGATCAGGCCGTCGCTTTCCATGCGGTAGAACATGCGATTGGGATTGGTGCCGGTGGGAACGTCCAGCAGCTCTTCGCCGCCCAGATGCAGCGACTGGTCCACCGAGGAGCTGACTTTCCAGGCGGAATACCCAAGCACCAGGCCGCCCAGGATCAGGACGATCTCCAGCAGCAGCAACAATTTACGTCTCACGAAATCAGGCATCCAGTAGCGTACGGGCAATGGCCTGCAGTTTACGGGTGAGAGGCCCCGGCGGCCAGTTCAGCAATGCAAATGAGCGGACAGGCCAGACACCGTAGACACTGTTGCAGAGAAACAATTCATCGGCGTGTTCGAGGTCTTCCAGGGACAAATCCCGGACCTGGAAAGGGATGCCCTCGCGGGCCGCGGCATTCAACAGCGCAGCCCGCATGACACCGGCCACACCACAACGCGCAAGATCGGCGGTGAGCAACTGCCCGCCACGGATGAGAAACAGGTTGCTGTAGACCCCCTCGATCACCCGCCCGGACATATCCAGCATCAAACCTTCGGCGTACTCGGTCCCTTGCCACTCGGCGCGAGCCAGCACCTGCTCCAGACGATTAAGGTGCTTGAGCCCCGCCAGCAGCGGCTGCTCGGCAAGCCGGGTACGACAGGGAAACAGCCGCACGCCTTGCTCGGCGTTCTCGGCAGGATAGGCAGGAGCGGGATTGCCCTGAAGAATGCGCCTGGGCATGGCATCGGCAGCGGCCGCGTAACCACGCTGGCTATCGCCACGAGTGAGGATCAGCTTGAGCACACCATCGCCGAGCAAGGCGGCGTAGCGGCAGGATTCATCACGAATCAGCTGGAAATCGGCCTCGATCGCCAGGCGCTGGCATCCAGACGCCAGGCGATCGAGGTGGTAGTCAAGCAGGGTCGGCTTCCCTTTCTTGACGGCGATGGTCTCGAACAGACCATCGCCATAGGCCAGGCCGCGGCTTTGCAGCGCCAGGGTATCGGCGCTCTGCCCATCGACCCAGGCCTGCATCAGCCGGCGAACCGGCGGAACACCAGCGAACCGTTGGTACCACCAAAGCCGAACGAGTTGGACAGCACCACGTCGATCGGCATGTTGCGCGCTTCGTGAGGCACGAAGTTGAGGTCGCAACCGACATCCGGCTCGTCGAGGTTGATGGTTGGCGGCGCCACCTGGCTGTTGATCGCCAGGACACTGAAGATGGCCTCCACTGCCCCTGCCGCACCCAGCAGGTGACCGGTCATGGACTTGGTGGAGCTGACCGCCAGGTTGTAAGCGTGCTCGCCGAACACCGACTTGATCGCTGCCACTTCAGCCAGGTCGCCGGCCGGGGTCGAGGTGCCATGGGCGTTGATGTAGTTGACCTGGGAAGGATCGATCTGCGCGTCACGCAAGGCGTTGGCCATGCAGCGCGCGGCGCCGGCACCGTCTTCGGGAGGCGACGTCATGTGGTAGGCGTCGCCACTCATGCCGAAGCCGACCAGTTCGGCATGGATGGTCGCACCACGGGCCTTGGCGTGCTCCAGCTCTTCGAGAACCAGAGCGCCGGAACCGTCGGACAGGACGAAACCGTCACGGCCCTTGTCCCATGGACGGCTGGCGCGGGTCGGGTCGTCGTTGCGGGTCGACAGCGCGCGGGAAGCGCCGAAACCGCCCATGCCCAGGCCGCAAGCGGCCATTTCGGCGCCACCAGCGATCATCACGTCGGCTTCACCGAACGCAATGTTGCGTGCCGCCATGCCGATACAGTGGGTACCGGTGGTGCAGGCGGTAGCGATGGCATAGTTTGGGCCCTGCACACCCAGGTGGATGGACAGGAAACCGGAAATCATGTTGATGATCGAGCCAGGCACGAAGAACGGCGAAATGCGCCGCGGGCCTTGCTCGTGCAGGGTACGACTGGTTTCTTCGATATTGGTCAGGCCGCCGATACCCGAGCCCATGGCTACGCCGATGCGCTCACGGTTGGCATCGGTGACTTCCAGGCCAGCGTTGCGCACTGCCTGAAAACCGGCCGCCAGGCCGTACTGAATGAACAGGTCGAGCTTGCGAGCTTCCTTGAGCGACAGGTACTGCTCGACGTCAAAGCCCTTTACCGAGCCGCCGAAACGGGTGGAGTAGGCGGAAAGGTCCGTATGCTCGATCGGACCGATGCCACTGCGGCCAGCCAGAATGCCCTGCCAACTGCTCGGCACATCGGTACCCAGTGGCGACAGCATACCCATACCGGTGACCACGACGCGTCTACGCGACACAGCGCTCTCCTTATTCTATTTGTCTACATCTCTTGCAAAGAAAAAACCGCACGCCGAAAGGCAGTGCGGTTTTTCCCTGACAAGAAGTAACGACTACAAAAGTCTTAAGCCTGGTGGCTGTTGACGTAGTCGATAGCAGCTTGAACAGTAGTGATCTTCTCGGCTTCTTCGTCAGGAATCTCGGTTTCGAATTCCTCTTCCAGAGCCATCACCAGCTCAACGGTGTCAAGGGAATCGGCACCCAGATCGTCAACGAAGGAAGACTCTGGCTTCACTTCTTCTTCTTTAACGCCCAGTTGCTCGGCAACGATTTTCTTGACGCGTTCTTCGATGGTGCTCATACCTAGTTTTCACTCCTAATGGACATATGTCAGGCAGCTGGCCGGTGTGTAAGTTTATAGAAAGGCGTCCGCTTTTCAAGCTCAACGCACCCTCCCACATCACACCCGCCGACTCCCCTGGAATTTGGTTGCAGCTTTATAACGGATTTTAGTCAGCACGTATGACAATTTTTTAAAACAATCCGTCACATTTGACTACATGTACATCCCGCCGTTGACCGGAACGGTTGCACCGGTCACGTAAGCCGCACCGTCGGAAGCCAGGAATGCGACCACTTTCGCGATCTCATCGGCCTGACCCAGACGGCCCAGCGGAATTTGCGTCTGCAGCGCTTCACGCTGCGCTTCAGGCAGCTCGCGGGTCATATCGGTGTCGATAAAGCCCGGAGCGACCGAGTTCACGGTAATGGCGCGGGAGCCGACTTCACGAGCCAGCGCGCGGCTGAAACCTTCCAGGCCGGCCTTGGCGGCGGCGTAGTTGGCCTGACCGGCGTTGCCCATGGCACCCACAACCGAACCGATGCTGATGATACGACCCCAGCGTGCCTTGGTCATGCCGCGCAGGACGCCCTTGGACAGACGGTAGAGGCTGTTCAGGTTGGTGTCGATGACGTCGAACCACTCGTCGTCCTTCATGCGCATCATCAGGTTGTCGCGGGTGATGCCGGCGTTGTTGACCAGGATGGTCGGCGCGCCGAATTGTTCCTGGATGGTGGCCAGCACAGCAGTAACGGACTCGTTGCTGGTGACGTTCAGTTCCAGGCCGGTACCGGTGATGCCATGCTCCTTGAGGGTGGCAGCGATACGCTCGGCACCGGATGCGGAGGTGGCAGTACCGATCACGGTGGCGCCCAGACGACCCAATTCCAGGGCAATGGCCTGGCCGATGCCACGGCTCGCGCCAGTGACCAGTGCAACTTTACCTTGCAGACTCATGCAAGCTCTCCTAATCAGGCCAGCGCCGCACGGGTGGCGGCGATAGCATCCGGGGTATTGAGGTTGTAGGTGGTCACGCCATCGGCGCAACGCTTGTTCAGACCGGCCAGCACTTTACCAGGACCGCACTCGACCAATTGCACCGCACCCTTGCTCGCCAGGGTCTGTACGCACTCGACCCAACGGACCGGCTTGTACAGCTGCTCCAGCAGATCGCGCTTGAGGGTTTCCAGATCGGCCGGCACCGCTGCGCTGACGTTCTGCACCAACGGGATTTCCGGCGCTTTCCACTCGATGGCATTGACCGATTCGGCAAAGCGCTCGGCAGCCGGGCGCATCAGTTCGCAGTGCGATGGCACGCTGACCGGCAGCGGCAGGGCGCGCTTGGCGCCACGAGCCTTGCAACCCTCCATGGCGCGCTCGACGGCAGCCTT
>DQAA01000360.1 GCA_003523465.1 Pseudomonas sp. | reverse complement strand
CCCGGAAATAGCCGGCGCCCAGCGCATAGCCGAGCCAGGCACCCAGGCACAGGCCGACGAAAATCACCAGGTAACCGCCAACGCTGCCCAGCACCGCCACGGCGAGCAACGCCACCACGCTCGACGGCACCGGCAGCACGACATCCAGTGCCAGCAAGGCGATCAGCAGCAACGCCAGGTTGAATGCCTGGGCNNGTCTCAAGATGGCCGAGGAAGCCCTCGATCTGCTGTTCGAACAACAGAAAACTGGCGATCACCAGGCCCGCGAAGCAGAAAAGTGACACCCAGAAATGATCGGCAGGCGCCCGTTTGGAGAGCACACGATGCCAAAGGCCGCGCTTCATCAAGCATCCCTCTTGATATTTTTATGAACTGATTTCCGTTTCAGTAATTAAGGCAACGAGTCAATGCTTGAGCGAAAAAGAAACTCCGGTGACGGGTGATATTGTTTTGATGGCTTTTCACGGTAGACACAAACTTAGCCCGTGATCGGGCTTTTGCAAGGCGGGCAGTGAACGTTTTTTTCGGTCAGTTGTCCGGGTGCAGCCGGGTGTTCTTCTTCCAGCCGCGCAGATTCATCCCGCAGAGGCAGAACTGCAGGGTGATCAAGGCCCAGGCCTGCGCCTGCCAACCCCAGACGGCCCAGAGCAGATTGCTTGCCATGAAGCAGCAGAAGCCGATCTTTCTCCGTCCGGGGCGGCAGGAGCCGATGCACCATGCCGCGACGACGGTCAGGGCCATGGCGGGCCATTCCAGCAGGTCGATCCAGGCTTCCATCAGGCGGCGCGTTGCTCGCCCTTGAGCAGCTTGCGCTGCATCTCCATGGCCTGGCCCAGTTCTTCGAGGGTGTCCTTGCCGAGCAGCTTCTTCGCCGTCGGGAACAGCTCGGATTCCTCTTCCTCGATATGGTGCTCCAGCAGTTCCTTCATCACCTTGACCCGGCCGGCGAATTCGACGGTGCCGGTCTCGGTGTGCAGCAGGTCGGGGATGACCAGGGCGTCGACGGTGCGGTGCTCTTCCTTGGCTTCGTAGTACATCTTCGCCTCCTCCTTGCCGCCGGCCTGCTTGATGGCGGGGTAGAGGATTTCCTCTTCCAGGGTGGTGTGGATGTGCAGTTCCTGCTCGATGCGGTGCAGCAGTTCGGCGCGTTTTTTCACGGCGCGCTCGGTGGTGGCGGAAAGCTCTTCCAGGAGTTTTTTCACCAGCTTGTGGTCAGCGGTCAACAGGTCGATGGCGTTCATTGGGTCACCTCTTCTTGGGCTGGACAAACACGGGTGGCGCATTGGGATTGAGTTGTGCCGCAACGACGGGGTTCCATGGCGTGGAGCAAAAGGGCGACTTCCGGTTCGAGTCCACGGCGGCGGGTGCATTGCACTGAATCTTTGCGTGCGGGGCGGGCTCTACCGGTATCGTCCATGTCCCTCGGGAGCCGCGTGTGCCGCGAATCATCACCCCGTCCACCCCTGAACACGAGATCAACGAACACAACGCCAAGATGTTCGGCTCGCCGAAGGAACGCCTGGATTTCTATCGCCGCGAGATCCAGTACGAAACCAGCATCCTGGCCAATCGCACCGATGCCTATCTCACCGCCCAGTCGTTCCTGGTGATCGCCTTCGTCTCGTCCATGGGCAATCTCAATCCGGGCTGGGGGGCGATGTTCACCTTGATGGTCGCCCCGTTCCTGGCGGCGCTCGGGGTCTTGAGTTCGCTGAATGCCTGGCCGGGCATCCGCGCTGCGTACCGGATCATCGAGCACTGGCAACTCAAGCAGAGCCACCTGCTGCGCAGCGAGCCGATGATGGGCCTGGCCTATGACGAATCGCCGCTGTTCAGCGAGGCGGAGACGTCGCGGGTCGGGCATCGCAAGTCGTTGCTGTTTTCATTGCGCACGCCGTGGATCTTCCTGGTGTTCTGGATCGTGCTGGGGAGCTACTCGGTGTTCATCCAGCTGGCCTGAATGCAAGCGGGGCCCCGAAAGGCCCCGCATTATTCTCCACCGCGTCAGCGTTCTACTCGCCTACACGTAGTCCGCGCCCAGGGTGCCGGCCGCCGCACCGGGGACCAGGATCACCTTGCGGCAGTCGTCCTCCTTCTGGTCGAACAGCCTGTAGCCCAGCGCCGCTTCCTCCAGGGCCAGGCGGTGGGTGACGATCATTTCCGGGCGCAGGCGGCCGGCTTCGATATGCTCCAGCAGTTCCGGCAGGTATTTCTGCACATGGGTCTGGCCCATCTTGAAGGTCAGGCCCTTGTCGAAGGCATCGCCGAACATGAAGCCGTGGATGAAGCCTGCATACACCCCGGGTACGCTGACCACACCGCCACGGCGCACCGCCGCGATGCACTGGCGCAGGGCCTTGCCGCTGCTGGTTTCGATCTTCAGCGCGGTGAGCACGGTGTCGGTGGTGCTGCCCTTGGCCTCGAAGCCCACGGCATCGATCACCGCGTCCACTCCGCGCATGCCGGAGGTTTGGCGGATGATGCTGTCGGCGGGGTCGTCGTCCTGCTCGAAGTTGATCGGGATCACGCCGTAGGCATCCCTGGCCCAGGCCAGGCGGTAGTCGTTGTCATCGACCATGAAGATGGTCTGCGCACCGAGCATCCGCGCGCAGGCGGCGCTGAGCAGCCCGACCGGGCCGGCGCCGTAGATGGCCACGGTGGAGCGCGGCCCGATCTCGGCATTGATCACGGCCTGCCAGG
>DQAA01000284.1:2758-3379 GCA_003523465.1 Pseudomonas sp. | reverse complement strand
GTAGTCGAGGCCGAACAGCAGCTTGATCAGTTGCCCGGCGCCGACCATCTGCACCACCAGGTAGCAGCACACCACGGTCAGCGAGCCGAAGGCGGCGAAGGTGCGGATGCGCGTTTGGTCGAGGCGGTAGGAGACGATGTCGGCGAAGGTGAAACGCCCCAGGTTACGCAGGCGCTCGGCCATCAGGAAGGTGATGATCGGCCAGCCGACGAAGAACGCCACGGTATAGATGAAGCCGTCGTAGCCCTTGGCGAACACCAGGCTCGACAGGCCCAGCAGGGTCGCTGCGGACATGTAGTCACCGGCGATCGCCAGGCCGTTCTGNNCGCCGCCGGCGGTGTAGAAGTCGGAGGTCGACTGGGTCTGGCGGGCGGCCCACCAGGTGATGGCGAGCGTACCGAGGACGAAGACGAAGAACATGCCGATGGCATGCAGGTTGATCGGCTGTTTTTCCGCCACGATCGGGGCGGCGACGGCCAGGGCCGGGGTCAGCAGCAGGGCGCTCAGGCAGAGCAGGCGGCGGCTCATTTCAGCTCCTCCAGCAGGTCGGCACTCATGGCGTCGAAACGGGTGTTGGCGCTGCGCACGTACCAGCCGGTCAGCAGCCAGGACAACACGATC
>DQAA01000284.1:0-2739 GCA_003523465.1 Pseudomonas sp. | reverse complement strand
AGCCAGTGCGGCTGGAAGGCCACCACGGCCATGAACAGGTAATACGCACCCAGCACGGCGGCGCTGAGGGACCAGGACAGGCGCGAGCGGTTGCGCACCAGTTGCCGGAATTTCGGATTGGCGCGGATTCGCGCGCAGCGCTGGGAATGGGACAGGTCGGTGCTGCTCATGGGGTGGGGCTCCTTGGTTCTTTTTATGGTTGTGCGCCGCGCACCTTTCTCGGGGTGCAGGCGGTCGTGGCGGCGGGCGCGGGCCCGTCACCGGATACGGAGATGAAATGCAGCGGGCGCGGTCAGGCGCCGGGAGGCGGTGTCCGGAAAACGGAGGGAGGACGGCTGGTGGCGAGACTGGATATCGACATGTGTGGCACCCGGCGGCTGATTGTTAGCTCTTGATGTTTGCCGCGACCCTGTCGAGGGGAGGCGGCGCAGATGGCTCCGGGGGAGTTATATAACAGTCCTCTGAGGTTATGGAAGTAATACCTGTCTTGTATGGTATTTATACTATATGTTTTTTGGGGTTTATTGAGGTTTTGGCCCCGAATCAGGCTGCTTAATGGATTAGTTACCAGATGTCCGATTGCGGCTGACGGCCTGACACTCAGCCAACCTCGGCCAACCGCGCCATCACGATCCCGGCCTCTTCCCGCAAGGCTGCGCAAAACCCTTCCACGAACCCCGACGACGGCCGGAATTCCGGCCTGATCAACATCACCCGATACGGAATCGACACCTCCAGCCGGCGTACCTGCAACCCTCGTCCCGCCTCGCGCAGCGCACTGAGCGGATTGATGATCGCCACCCCCAGCCCTTCGCGCACCATGGCGCACACCGACGCCGCATTGGTGGTCTCGATCACCGTATGCCGTTCCACCCCGGCCTGGCGGAAGTGCTCGTCCAGTTGCTGGCGATAGATATCCCGCCCGGCCAGGTTGATGAACGCGACCCCCTGAAAATCCGCCACCGCCAGGCGCTGGCGCTCCAGCAGCGGATGCCCGTCGGGCAGCACGCACAGCATGTCGGCGCTGAACAGCAGCTCCCCGCGCGTGCCCCGTGGCACCTGTTCGCCCTCGGTCAGCCCCAGGTCATGGCGCTGGGCGCTCAGCGATTCTTCCAGCAGTGGCGACTCCTGGGCACTGATGCACAGGCCGATCCCGCCCTGTTCACGCTGGAACTGCTTGCACACCCGCGGCAGCAAGGTCTGGGAAAACAGCGGCAGGCAGGTCAGGTCCAGCTGGCCATGCTCGAAGCGGCGGATCGACTCCACCAGGCTGTTGATCCGCTCCAGCCCGACGTAGGAGCGTTCCACTTCCTCCAGCAGCATCAGGGCCTGGGCGGTGGGCAGCAAACGCCCGCCCTGGCGATCGAACAGGGTCAGCCCGCTCAGGCTCTCCAGGCGCGCCAGTTCACGGCTCAGGGTTGGTTGTGAGGTAAACAGCAGGCGCGCTGCGCCGGTCACACTGCCGGCCAGCATGATGGCGCGGAACACTTCGATATGGCGGACGGAGAGGGACATGGCGACAGGCCTGCTGGAGAAGGGATGGCATATCAAATCTGAATGGACTGACAAAGAATAGATATTTTTCTGAATGGCGGCCGTTCGGCATCATGGCCGTCATTCCACTCCTCGCAGGACGTTCTTCCGCCATGACCACGCCTTCCGCCCTGGCCGCCGCCGCGCAGCAATTCCCCACGCCGTTCTGGACCTACGATGCCGCCGTCATCCGCGAGCGCATCCAGCGTCTGGACTGCTTCGACGTGGTCCGTTTCGCCCAGAAAGCCTGCTCCAACCTGCACATCCTGCGCCTGATGCGCGAGCACGGCGTGCGCGTCGATGCGGTGTCCCTCGGTGAGCTGGAGCGCGCGTTGCTGGCTGGCTACAGCCCGGAAGGCGACCCTGCGGGCGTGGTCCTGACCTGCGACCTGCTGGACAAACCGACCCTGGCCCGGGTCGTCGAACTCAAGGTCGAGGTCAACTGCGGCTCCATCGACATGCTCCGCCAACTGGGCGAGCACTCCCCGGGCCACCGCGTCTGGCTGCGCATCAACCCCGGCTTCGGCTACGGCCACAGCCGCAAGACCAACACCGGCGGTGAAAACAGCAAGCACGGCATCTGGCACGACGAAGTCGGCGATGCCCTGGCGGTGATCCGTCAATACGGCCTGCACCTGGTGGGCATCCACATGCACATCGGCTCGGGCGTGGACTACGGCCACCTGGCCCAGGTCGGCGGGGCGATGGTCGCCACCATCAAGTCGCTGGACCACGATATCGAGGCGTTCTCCATCGGTGGCGGCCTGTCCACCCCGTACCGCGAGGGCGACGTGGCGGTGGACGTGCAGCGCTACGCCAGCACCTGGCAGCAGGCCCGGGAAGAGATCGAAGCCTTCCTGGCGCACCCGGTGCGGATGGAAATCGAACCGGGACGTTTCCTCGTCGCCGAGTCGGGGCGCCTGGTGACCGAAGTGCGTGCGGTCAAGCGCGCGGGCAGCCGTCAGTTCGTGCTGGTGGATGCCGGCTTCAACGACCTGATGCGTCCGGCCATGTACGGCGCGTATCACCACATGNNATGAGCGTGCTGGATGCGGCGGAGCGTGCCGAGGTGGAATGCGTGGTGGGCGGGCCGCTGTGCGAGTCCGGCGACGTCTTCACCCAGGACGACCAGGGCCTGGTTCCGCGCCTGCTGCCGCAGCCGCAGGTTGGTGATCTGCTGGTGATGCATGACACCGGTGCGTACGG
>DQAA01000605.1:3053-3252 GCA_003523465.1 Pseudomonas sp. | reverse complement strand
GCCCATCACGCCGCGTTGCCGGCGGTGGCGCAGTTCGGTGACGAAGGCGCGGCCAACCACACCCGTTTCTGCCGTGCCTACGGCGAGCCGGGGGTGGAGTTCTTCGTCTTCGGTCGCAGCGCGTTCGATAGCCGCTTCCCGGCCCCGCAAAAATACCCGGCCCGCCAGACCCTCGAAGCCTCGCAAGCCGTGGCTCGCC
>DQAA01000605.1:1068-3043 GCA_003523465.1 Pseudomonas sp. | reverse complement strand
GTGATCGATCAGGGCGTGTTCCATAACGACGTGATCGCGGTGGGCAACGGCGAGGTGCTGTTCTATCACGAGGACGCATTCCTCGAGACCGAGCGCGTGCTGGCCGAACTGAAGGAAAAGCTGGCCAGGTGCGGCGGCAACTTCAAGGCCATCTGCGTGCCGCGGGCCCAGGTGACGGTGGAAGACGCCGTGCGCTCCTACCTCTTCAACAGCCAACTGCTGTCCCGCGATGACGGCTCCATGCTGCTGGTGGTGCCGGAGGAATGCCGCAACAACGAGCGGGTCTGGGCCTACCTGAACAGCCTGACCGGCCAGAACGGCGCGATCTCCGAGGTGCGCGTATTCGACCTCAAGCAGAGCATGCAGAACGGCGGTGGACCGGCTTGCCTGCGTCTGCGTGTCGCGCTCAACGAAACGGAACTGGCGGCGGTCAATCCAGGGGTTATCATGACCGCCCCGCTGTACGACACCCTGACCCAATGGGTCGACAAGTACTACCGCGACCGTCTCGTCGAAAGCGACCTGGCCGATCCGCAACTGCTGGTGGAGTGTCGTACGGCACTGGATGAACTGACCCGGATCCTCAAGCTGGGCTCGGTCTATCCGTTCCAACTCAACCCCTGAAAGAGCACCTGAATATGTCCGACGCCCTGCAATTGATTCTTGAAGACGAAGATGGCAACCAGCGCGAAGCCTCCACCAGCCGCTTTGCGGTGATCTGGCAGGGCAAGGAAGTCTGGATTCAACAGGACGGCCGCGGTCAGTTGCTGATCGGCGTCGACGTCGAGGAAGGCGATAGCGAATACGCCAACCTGCTGCTGCGTCCGCTGGCAACCAACCTGGTCAGCCTGCAACTGGAAATGGAGCCGGCGGATGCCGGCGACGATGACGATCACGTCCACGGTCCCGATTGCGGACACCATCACTAAGGAAGCGCCCATGCTCGCCCTCGGCAAACTGCTTGATCTGACCCTGGCCGGTCGCGAACCGGCCGAGAAGACCCAGACGACGGTGCAGGGCGTGCGCTTGCGCTGGCTCGCCGAGGGCGCATTGGAAGTGCGCCCGCCGGAGTCCCAGGACAACGGCCTTGACCTGCTGTTGTCCGCCGGCATCCACGGCAACGAAACCGCGCCCATCGAGTTGCTCGACGATCTGCTCGGGCTTATCGCCAAGGGTGAAGTGCATCCCAGGGCGCGGATTCTGTTCCTGCTTGGCAACCCCGAGGCGATGCGCAAGGGCGAGCGTTACATCGAGCAGGATGTGAATCGCCTGTTCAATGGCCGGCATGAGCTGTCCAGTGGTGCGGAGGCCTTGCGCGCCGGCGATCTGGAGCATCTGGCGGCGACCTTTTTCCGCGAGCCGGGCCGGACCCGCTTGCACTACGACCTGCACACCGCGATCCGCGGTTCGAAAATCGAGCAGTTCGCCCTCTACCCCTATAAAGAAGGGCGCCAGCATTCCCGGCGCGAACTGGCCCGCCTGCGGGCTGCCGGCATGGACGCGGTGTTGCTGCAAAGCAAGGCCTCGATCACCTTCACGGCCTATACCTACGAGCAACTGGACGCCGAGGCCTTCACCCTGGAGCTGGGCAAGGCGCGGCCGTTCGGGCAGAACCAGCAGGTCAACCTGGAGCGCCTGGAAGCGCGACTGATCCAGATCATCGAAGGCAAGGAGCCGGAGCAGCCGGATGAACTGGACGGTCTGCAACTGTTCAGCGTCGCCCGCGAAATCATCAAGCACAGCGACAGCTTCCACCTGCACTTGCCGGCGGATATCGAGAACTTCTCGGAATTGTCCAAGGGCTATCTGCTGGCCGAGGACCTGGCCGAGACGCGCTGGATCGTGGAGGAGGAGGGGGCCAGGATCATCTTCCCCAATCCCAAGGTGAAGAACGGGTTGCGGGCGGGGATCCTGATCGTTCCGGCTTCGGCTGAAGGTCTAGGCCAGTAGTTCCGGCCTCATCGCGGGTGAACCC
>DQAA01000605.1:0-1036 GCA_003523465.1 Pseudomonas sp. | reverse complement strand
CCGCGGTTCTCACCGCGGCCTTCTTCATTTATACCGCCACCTTCTGCGGCACTTCACTACGGCGCAGCGCCCGCAGCTTGAGCAGGGTATCGGCACAGGTATTCGCCGCTTCCTGGCCTTTCAGCACGAAATGCTCGAAGAAGAACTTCTGGTGCTCGTCACCGGCGTGGAAGTGGTGCGGCGTGAGCACCACCGAGAACACCGGAACCTCGGTTTCCAGCTGAACCTGCATCAGGCCGCTGATCACCGACTGGGCGACGAATTCATGGCGGTACAGCCCGCCATCCACCACCAGGCCAGCCGCGACGATCGCGCCATAGCGACCACTACGGGCCAGCAGCTTGGCATGCAGGGGGATTTCGAAGGCGCCGCCGACCTCATAGAAGTCGATATCACCGGCCTGATAGCCATGCTGGGCCATCTGCTCGACGAAACCCTTGCGGCTCTGATCGACAATATCCTTGTGCCAGCAGGCCTGGATAAAGGCGATACGCTCGTTGCCGTGGGCTTTGCTGTCGATTGGGGTTGCTTGCATTGAAACGGACTCCTGTTTGCGTGAGAAACAGGGCAGCTGGATCGAAAGGGATGGTCGCGCGCGAAATTGCGGACGAACGGACACAAGGTGCCTATCCCGTTCTCTCTTTATCCGGACTATGACCGTCGGCCCCGGGATCACACCGGGTCTGCTGACCTTGCAAACCCTTGTCTGCAAGCGCTCGCGGGCTATGCGCGTTGCGCGCAATTACCGCCGGTGGGGAATCGCACCCCGCCCTGAGAACGTTGCCATCACGGGTGATGGCGGTGGTTTTTGTAACATAGTTTCCGATGGAACGCATAGCCTGCTAATCAAATCGCCTTGATTAACCTTCTTTTCATCCGTGAATGGCGGTTTGCAGCGTATAAACCCACTACAACTGGCACGCAGGCTGGCTATAATGCGGCCCTTTGCCGTCGTTTTCGTCATTTGACGCGCACATTTGCCTCAGGCCGCCGATTCCGTGGAAGAACCTATGAAAAGCGCAGAAATCCGTGAAGC
>DQAA01000408.1 GCA_003523465.1 Pseudomonas sp. | reverse complement strand
GGCGATGCCGGAAATCGGCATCGGCCTGTACCCGGATGTCGGCGGTAGCTGGTTCCTGTCCCGGCTGCCGGGGCGGCTCGGCCTGTTCCTGGGCCTGACCGGCGCACCGGTGAATGCCCGTGACGCCCTCGACCTGGGGCTCGCCGACCGCTTCATGAAGGATGACCAGCAAGACGAACTGATCGACGGCCTGCTGCAGCTGAATTGGCAGGAACAGACCGCCATGCAGCTCAACAGCCTGCTCAAGGCNNCCCTGGAACAGGAAGCCCGCGAACACTTGCCGGCGGCGCAGTGGCTGCCACGACGGGAGGTTATCGACCGGGCGCTGGACGTGAGTGATCCCGTCTGTGCGTGGCGGGGTATCGCCCAGCTGGAACATCAGCCCGATGTGCTGCTGGCAAAGGCGGCGGGGACGCTGCTCAAGGGCTGTCCGCTGACCGCTCATCTGGTCTGGCAGCAATTGCAGCGGGCACGGTATCTGTCACTGGGCCAGGTGCTGCAGATGGAATACGCGATGAGCCTGAACTGCTGCCGTCATCCGGAATTCAGCGAGGGCGTTCGCGCGCGGTTGCTGGACAAGGACAACGCACCGCGCTGGCACTGGCCGGATATCGCCCAGGTGCCGGCGGCGGTGGTGGCGGCGCATTTCAGCAAGGTCTGGGAAGGACGACACCCCCTGGCCGACCTGGCCTAGGGGGTGTCGAAGTGATGGCTGTGTCAGTGATAGCGGCCGCGCCCACGGCCATCCTGGTCGCCCTGGTGATTCTGGCGATCGCGCCAGTCGCCACGATCGCTACGGTTGTCGCGGTGGCCCCGGTCATCNNGTTCCAGCCATGATTGTCGGGACGACCCGGGCCACGGGCATCCCAGCCACCCCTCACCGGCGGCGCAGGCCGGTAGTAAGGCACCGGGGCAGGACGGTAATAGCGCGGCGCCGGGGTGTAGTAGCGCGGCTGCGGAGCGACGTAGTAGCCACGGTTGTAGGGATAGGCCGGGTAAGCGTACCGGTCGACGGAATAGACGTCGGTTCGGTAGTAGCCACCGCCGCCATAGGGCGCACAGGCGGTCANNTCAGCAAACCCAATACGGCGAGCAAAGCGAGTCGGCGATACATGGCGGCCTCCTGGACCGCGGAACTGCCGGTTCCAGCGGCGCTTGTCGGCGTCGATCGGCAAGCGTTCATCGACAATGAATCAGACCGTGAAAAGGTCGTGCAGTGCGATTTTGAAATACTTTGTTACCAGCCTTTATCCCTGAAAATCATCCAGTTATTTTTCCCTGCCAGTTCTAGAATAGGCAGCATTGGTTCGCCGCCCCGGGATTGTCATGCCCCTTCGTTCCGCCCTGTTTTCGCAACGGTCCTTGCTGCTGACATTGCTGCTGTTACTCGGCTGCGGCTTCCTTGCGACGTCGCTGGTCAGCTACTACGCCTCCCGCGGGGCGATCCGCGACGGCATCATCAATACCGAGCTGCCGCTGACCTCCGATACCGTCTACTCGGAAATCCAGAAAGACCTGATCCGGCCCATCGTGGTGTCATCGATGCTGGCGCAAAACACCTTCCTGCGCGACTGGACCCTGGCCGGCGAACAAAACCCGGCGCTGATGACCCGCTACCTCAGCGAAGTGGAGCGCCAGCAGCGCGCCTACACCGCCTTCTATGTCTCCGAAGCCAGCGGCATCTACTACCAGGCCAAGGGCATCCTCAAGAAGATCGACCCCAGCACCCAGCGCGACCTCTGGTACGCCCGGGTCAAGCAGATGCAGGCGCCCTACGAAATCAACGTCGACATGGACATGGCCAACAAGGACCGCATGACCGTGTTCATCAACTACAAGGTGCTCGACGAACAGAACCGCTTCATGGGCGCGGCCGGCGTGGGGCTGACGGTGGATGCGGTGGTCAGGCTGATCGATGCCTACCAGTTGCGCTACAAGCGTTCGGTGTATTTCGTCGATCCCCGCGGGCAGATCGTCCTCACCGGCTCTTCCGGCGGCCCGGAAGGCGCCCGTGCCGGCACCCTGCTGGAGAACATCCCGTCGCTGGACAGACTGCTCGCGCACATGCCCACGCCGAGCACCGGCAGCCGCGAGTACCAGCGTGACGACCAGGTGCATTTCCTCAACGTGCGTTTCATTCCCGAGCTGAACTGGTACCTGTTCGTCGACAAGCCCGCCGGCGACAGCCTCGACGGGGTCAAGCAGTCGCTTTACCTGAACCTGGCCATCTGCGGGATCATCTCGCTGGTGGTGCTGGCGATGATCAACGGCATGATCCGCCGCCATCAGGACGGCATCCAGGAACTGGCGACCCTCGACAGCCTGACCCACCTGCACAACCGCCGCGCCTTCGATCTGCTCGCCGCCCAGGCCCTGCTCGACGCCGAGCGTGGCTCACTGCCGCTGACCGCGCTGCTGATCGACCTCGACCACTTCAAGGAACTCAACGACAGCCACGGCCACCTCGCCGGCGACGAAGTGCTGCGCCAGTTCGCCCGCCTGCTCGAAGGCAGCCTGCGCCAGGCAGATATCCTCTGCCGCTGGGGTGGCGAGGAATTCGTCGTGCTGCTCANNACAAGGGCCATGCCGTGGCGGAAAAAATCCGCCAGCGCACCGAGCAAGGCGAATTCATGTTCGATGACACCCGTCTGTCGCTGACCGCCAGCATCGGCGTGACCGGCCTGGGCTCCAGCGATACCCTGCGCAGCCTGATCGCCCGCGCCGACCAGGCGCTGTACCGCGCCAAGCAAGGCGGGCGCAACCGCGTCTGCAGCGAACCGGTGAACCCCGA
>DQAA01000336.1 GCA_003523465.1 Pseudomonas sp. | reverse complement strand
ACACCGTAGGCGGTGTGGTCGGTGGCGTGACCGGCACCCTCGGCACTGTGCTGGGCGGCGTGACTGGCGGCACCACGGCAACCACCGGAACCGCTACCGGCAACACTGGCGGTATCCTGGGTGGCCTGCTGGGTGGTCGCAACAAGTAAAAAAGCCATCATCGGTTAGACGATTTTTCGGGCAACACCTACGCTTGAGTCTGACGAGGGAACCGTCTTGGTTCCCTCGTACTTTTAGGACGATGGAGTGCCCTATGAGATCGATGGTCATCGCGCTCGTAAGTGTTTCATGGGTCAGCGCGCTACAGGCCGAGCCGCTCCCAACCTTTCTGAACAGCAACGACACCGAACGAAATCTGCCGGCACCCAACCTGCCGGCAGACGCGTATCGGCCACCTGCCCCCAGTTTGCAAGTTCCCGCCCCTGCACCGACCGAAGCCCAGGCCCTGTTGATGAGTACCCGGGTGATGGTGCGCAAGCTGCGGATCGAGGGCGGCACGGTCTATCCCCTCAGTGAACTGGGAGACAACTTCAAGGACATCATCGGCCGCGAAGCCACCATCGGCGAACTGATCGAAGCGACCCGGCGGCTGACCCAGCGCTACCAGCAGGATGGCTACCTGCTGTCCTATGCCTTCCTGCCCGTGCAGGACTTCGCCGACGGGCTTTTGCGTGTGGCGCTGGTCGAAGGCTACATCCGTGATTACGAAGTGGAGGGCGACATCGGCCGGGTCTCGGGCTACCTCGACAAGCTGGTGGACAAGCTCAAGGCGGAACGCCCGCTGACCCGCAAGACCTTCGAACGCTACACCGCGATCATGACCCGTACCCCGGGCGTCACCGTGCAGGCCAGGGTGCCGCCGCCGGGCACCACGGACGGCGCGAGCAAGCTGTTCGTGCAGGCCTCGCGCAAGCCCTTCACGACCACCATGAGCCTCAACGACAGCAGCCGCGACGACATCCAGGTACTGCTTGGCGCCAGCAGTAATTCGCAGACGGCCATGGCCGAGCAGCTCAGTGTCAGCGGGTTGTTCCCGCCGGGCGAGGACAAGGAGCGTTACTACCGGGTCGACTACTCGCAGTTCGTCAACAGTGAAGGTACCCAGGTGGCGCTGTCGGCCTCGCGCTATCGCAGCGACCCCAGCGCGGTGGTACGGCTGGCACCCGGCATCGACCTCAAGCAGCACCGGGAAAATGACCGGTACTCCTTTGCCGTCAGTCATCCGCTGATCGCCTCGTCGAATGAATGGCTCAATCTTTCCGCGCGTTTCTATGCGGTGGACGACACCACGGACTACCGGGTGGTCGGTTTCCCGCTGAAGGTCAGCACCAGCACCGACATCCGCGCCCTGGCGTTCGAGGGCGACTGGCGCAAGGCGACGGAGACCCAGTTGCGGATCATCAGCGGCGGGCTGTACCAGGGCTTCGACAGCTTCGGGGCCAATACCGATGCCGGCTATGACCTGGACTTCTTCCGCGTGCGCCTGTCCGGGGTGCAGAGCGATCGCTTCTTCGAAAACTGGCAGGGCGTGGCTTCCGCCGCCTTGTACTGGACCGACGACAACCTGGCCGACAGCGAGCGGGCGGTGTTCGGCGGGCAGAACTTCGGCCGCGGCTACCCGGTGGACCAGGCGTCCGGCGACAAGGGCTGGGGTGCGGCCTACGAGGTCAACTACAGCTTCCGCCGCGACGGTGCCTGGGTGAGATTGCTCCAGCCCTATGTGGTGCTGGATGCGGCGCGCAGCTGGTTCAACGAACTGCAGGTCCAGGACTCGCGGATGTCCTCGGCGGCGCTGGGGCTGCGGTTCGGTGATGCGCAGTACTACAACATCTCCCTGGAGGTGGCCAAGCCGATGTCCGACATCGCCCTCGACAGCTTCAACCGGCGGCCGCGGTTTACCCTGAGTTTCAGTTATCAGCTGTGACGGGAGGGGTCGTCAGTAGATTGCATCAAGGCAGGCAGGCGCTTGCCTTGGGTTTTCTGGCGGTCTTGAGGTCGAGCGCCGCCCGCGCGGCGCTCGATCTTGAGAGCGCTGAAGATCTTTCGCCATACATCCGGTGACGCAAGATTATCCGTTCGATGTAGCGCGGCAACCGGCCCCTTCCGCCCTCACGGCATGCACATCCAGCGGAAACAGGTTGCCCAGGGTTTCCAGCAGGCGGATGTGATAGATGGGTTTGCGGAACAGGTCCAGCACCTCCAGTTGCCGCAACTCGCTGACTGCATCGAGGTTGGCATGGCCGGTGGTGACGATCACCGGCAGGTGCTGGCGCGCAGTGTGCTCGCGCAGGCGCTTGATCAGGGAGATGCCGGATTCCTCCGGCATGTTCAGGTCGGTAATGACCAGGGCGATATCCGGATGCCGGGTCAACTGCTGGAGGGCGATCTTTACCGAGGTCGCCGTGTGGCAACGGTAGCCTTCGCCTTCCAGCAGTTCCGCCAGTTCCAGCAACGCGTCCTCTTCATCATCCACCAGCAGCAACTGTTGACGGGGGTGGAATGCTGGCATGGCGCTGTCCTGTCATGCAGTGGCAGTGATCTCGTTAAGCAAGGCGCGCAAGCCTCGCCGGGACGTCATCACGACAGGTCAGGGCGCCGGAGTGACCGCCGTCTGGATGGTGGTGAAAATACCTTTGACGCCGGTGTTGATGGTCGGGACGAAGGTTACCAGCGCCACCGCCACCATGGCCGCGACCAATGCGTACTCGATACCCGATGCGCCGTCCGTGCGCTTGCAGAACTTCCGAATGGATTTGATGACTTTGGTGATCGACATGATGTTGCTCCTTGCTTCTGAACGCAGGTGGAACGGGGGCTTTCGGTAATTCCCCTTCGCCATCAGAGCATCGTCAAGAGTTAACACCTGAGCAAATGTAAGAAAGCATTAACCCGAAAGTGATAACGGAAAGCCGCCGCCAATAAGCCGTTGTTTTGAAAACGTGATGCCCGTCACAGTGATTTTTTTGCGATGGCGTAATGGCGTTTTGTCCTAGCTGAACTACCGTCAAATAGCGAAATAGTTACTTCCAAGTATGTATTTGTAGGCCTGTTAACAAGAAGTCACGGGCTGCGGCGTTTAGGCAGGGAGGGGCCGAACATGAGCAGTCGCATCACTTTGATTCTTGCCGGACTGTTTCTGTTGGGGGCGATCATTGCAGGCTATTGGGGCCTGGTTCTCAGCAAGCAGCCCGAGCCTTCCGCACCTGCACTGCAACCGGTAGTCCAGCCGGTGACCCAGGCGGTCAACAGCGCCCAGGACGAATTGCGCAAACCGGTGGTGGTGCTGCGCCGCGATGTCGCCGCCAACCAGGCGCTGAGCAATGACGATCTCGCCGTGGAGCGCCTGCTGGTGGCGCCGGCCGGCAGTTTCCAGACCCTCGAACAAGTCACCGGGCGTACCCCTTGGCGCGACCTGCCGGCCGGTACCTGGCTGGAGGAAAGCAGCTTCGAATCCGGTGGCCCGCTGGCGCGGATGATCGG
>DQAA01000334.1:3335-3461 GCA_003523465.1 Pseudomonas sp. | reverse complement strand
GTGAACCCGCTCCCACAGGTTCGGTGTACATCCCGGATCTACGCGGGTTTACACACCCCAACGCGGAATGTGGTGGCTGCCCATCGAGATGCACACGTTCTTGATCTCGGCGAACACTTCGAAGCT
>DQAA01000334.1:0-3290 GCA_003523465.1 Pseudomonas sp. | reverse complement strand
GGCTGGCGCAGGTCGCGCACGTTCTGGCTGTTGATGAAGACCATGCCGGCCTCGATGCCACGGGCCAGGCGGTGGGCCTTGCCGATGTCCTGGGTCCAGATGTACGAGGCCAGGCCGTATTCGGTGTCGTTGGCCAGTTGCAGCGCTTCGGCTTCGTCCTTGAACGGGATCAGGCAGACCACCGGGCCGAAGATCTCTTCCTGGGCGATGCGCATCTTGTTGTTCACGTCGGCGAACACGGTCGGCTGGATGAACTGGCCCTTGGCAAGGTGCGCCGGCAGGTTGGCCGGACGCTCCAGGCCACCGGCGAGCAGGGTGGCGCCTTCTTCGATACCGATGCGGATGTAGCCGGTGACCTTGTCGTAGTGGGCCTGGGTGATCATCGAGCCGACCTGGGTTTTCGGGTCAGTCGGGTCACCAACGATGAGCCGCTTGGCGCGCGCGGCGAACTCGGCGACGAACTGCGGGTACACGCTTTCCTGGATGAAGATCCGGCTACCGGCGGTGCAACGCTCGCCGTTGAGCGAGAAGATGGTGAACAGCGCGGCGTCCAGTGCACGCTCCAGATCGGCATCTTCGAAGATCAGCACCGGCGACTTGCCGCCCAGTTCCATGGAGTACTTCTTCAGGCCGGCGGTCTGCATGATCTTCTTGCCGGTGGCGGTGCCGCCGGTGAAGGAGATCGCCCGCACGTCCGGGTGACGGACCAGGGCGTCGCCAGCGGTGGCGCCGTAACCCTGGATCACGTTGAGCACGCCGTTGGGGATGCCGGCTTCGACGGCCAGGCGACCCAGTTCGTTGGCGGTCAGCGGCGACAGTTCGCTCATCTTCAGCACCGCGGTGTTGCCCAGGGCCAGGCACGGCGCGGTCTTCCAGGTGGCGGTCATGAACGGCACGTTCCACGGCGAGACCAGGCCACATACACCGACCGGCTGGTACAGGGTGTAGTTGAGCATCTGGTCGTCGACCGGGTAGGTGTGGCCGTCCATGCGCGTGCAGACTTCGGCGAAGAAATCGAAGTTGTGCGAGGCACGCGGGATCAGCACGTTTTTGGTCTGGTGGATCGGCAGGCCGGTGTCGAGGGTTTCCAGCTCGGCCAGTTGCGGGACGTTCTGCTCGATCAGCTCACCCAGCTTGCGCATCAGGCGTGCGCGTTCCTTGGCCGGGGTGTTGGCCCATTTCGGGAAGGCTTCCTTGGCCGCGGCAACGGCCTGGGCAACTTCCTCGGCACCGCCGCTGGCAACTTCGCCGATGGCTTCGCCGGTGGCCGGGTTGTAGTTGACGAAGGTGTCCTTGCTCTCGACCTCACGGCCATTGATCCAGTGCTTGATCATGCTGCTCATGCCTCTTTGTTGTATTGGGCGAAGAACTCGGCTTCGCTGACGATGCGGTTGACCAGGCGGCCGACACCTTCCACTTCCACCACCACTTCATCGCCCGGGACCACGTCGGCCAGGCCTTCCGGGGTGCCGGTGGCGATCATGTCGCCGGGTTGCAGGGTCATGAAGCTGGACAGGTATTCGATCAGGTAGGGGATGTCGAAGATCATGTCGCGGGTGCTGCCTTCCTGTTTCAGCTCACCGTTGATCCAGGTGCGCAGGGTCAGGTTGGACGGGTCCGGCACGTCGGCCACATCGACGATCCACGGGCCGACCGGGGTGGTGCAGTCGCGGTTCTTCACCCGCAGGTTCGGCCGGTAGTAGTTCTCCAGGTAGTCGCGGATGGCGTAGTCGTTGCAGACCGTGTAGCCCGCCAGGTACTCCAGGGCGTCCTCGCGCTTGACGTTGCGCGCCGGCTTGCCGATCACGGCCACCAGCTCGCACTCGTAGTGCATGTACTTGATGTTGTCTGGGCGCCAGGTGATCTGGTTGTGCCCGGTGTAGGTGCCCGGCGACTTGACGAAGGCCAGCGGCTCGGTAGGTGGCGCGAAGGCCAGTTCGGCGGCGTGGTCGGCGTAGTTCAGGCCGAGGGCGAACATGCTGCCGTTGGCCGGTGGCAGCCACTCGACCTGGTCCTCGCCGATCAGGCGGCCGTCGGCCAGGCGCACGGCGTTGTCGGCTTCCACGGTCACCGCGTGGACTTCACCCTGGAAACGGATACGAGCGTGTTTCATCAGTGGGCCTCCTCGGCAACGATGGGGTTGGCCAGGCGGCCCAGCCCGGTGATTTCGATTTCGACCTGGTCGCCCGCCTGCACGTCGGCGCGGCCTTCCGGAGTGCCGGTGATCAGCACGTCGCCTTCATGCAGGGTCATGAACTCGGAGATTTCCGCGATCAGTTGCGGGATGCCGCGCACCAGGTTGGCGGTGCTGTTCTGCTGGCGCACTTCGCCGTTGATGAACAGGCGGATATCCAGGGCATGGGGGTTGGCGATCTGCGCGACCGGGACCAGCTCCGGGCCGATCACGCAGAAGCCGTCGCGGCACTTGGCCTTGACCGCCGGGCGGTAGTAGCTCTCTTCCGGCAGGCTGAATTCGTTGACGATGGTGAAGCCGGCAACGTGTTCCAGCGCGTTTTCGGCGCTGACGCGGCTGGCGCGCTTGCCGATCACCACACCCAGGGCAGGGCCGGCCTGCAGGCGTTCGACACCGTTCGGGTAGACCACTGGCTGGCCGTGGCCATTGCGGGTGTTGGGGGTCTTGATGAATAGCACCGGCTTGACCGGTGGCTTCTGGTACGGCGCCTGTTCGAATTCGGCGAGACGCTGTTCCAGCAGACCCTTGTAGTTCAGCGCAACGCCGAACAGGGTGCCGGTGGCAGCGTCATGCAGGGCACGGCTCATGCTCTTCTCCTGGCAGTGGGCGGGACGACACAGGGTGCCCCGCGGGGATAATTGTTAATGTGTTAACGTTATAATTAAGATGTTAACGAAATGCAAGCTGCCGATCGTCCGACACGGCGGTAAGCTGGCGGGCAGAACAAGAAGTGGTACGAGGTAAAAGCAGCCATGAGCGATCGCACGCCGATCCCCAACATCAACATCGGCCAGGTCTACGACCAGCGCTACAGCGACTCGGAAGTGCACTACGACAAGCTCGGCAACCTCGCCGGCTTCTTCGGGCGCAACATGCCGGTGCACCGGCACGACCGGTTTTTCNNATCTGGATGACCAGCAGTACGTCGAATCCGGGCCGATGTTCTTCCTCACCCCGCCGACCATTCCCCATTCCTTCGTCACCGAGGCGGATGCCGACGGGCATGTGCTGACGGTCAGGCAGCAACTGGTATGGCAGTTGCTCGAAGCCGATCCGGGCTTGGCGCCGGGCGCGCAGGTGGCGCCGGCGTGCGTGG
>DQAA01000117.1 GCA_003523465.1 Pseudomonas sp. | reverse complement strand
GCCCGGTAACCGCCTTCGATGGCGCCGCCGAATTCGCCTGGCGCCAGCGCCAGCTGGTGTTCCGCCAGCAGCCGCTGGCCGACGTGGTGGACGAGCTGAACCGCTACTGGCCGGGCCAGACCCTGGTGCTCGGCGAAGCCTTGCGCCAGCGCAAGGTGTCCGGGGTGTTCGAGATCGACAAACCCGATGCCGTGCTCAAGGCCCTCAAGCACACCCTTGGTCTCAGCGCCGAGCAGTACACGCCGTATCTGCGGGTGCTGCGCGAGGGCTGAAGAAAAAATTTCAGAAAGTTTCAGGGTTTCTCCGAATCCCGTCGTCCTTGAACTCGTAGGCGCGAATAGCAAGCACTCTCAGATAGTGCGGCGCCGCTCAACGACTTCGACGATTTGGGGGAGCTTCACCGATGCCACACACCACCACCCGGCGCCATCTGCCGACCCTGCTCAGCCTGGCCATCGCCATGGGCTGCGGGACTTTCGCGCTGCCGACCCTGGCCGCCAGCGAGGCCCAGGCCCAGGTTCATCGCTTCGATATCCCGGCGCAGTCCCTCGATGGCGCGCTGGCAGCGTTCAGCGCTGTGACCCGGGTGCAGGTGCTGGTGACCTCGGAAATCACCCAGGGCCTGCGTTCGCCGGGCCTGAGCGGCAGTTATCCACAGGGCGAGGCGCTGGGTCGCCTGCTGGCCGGCACCGGCTTGTCCGCCAGCTACATCGACGGCGACAGCGTGACCCTGGAAAAGCGCGTCAGCGGTGACCAGGCCGTGCAGCTCGGCGCCACCCAGATCAACTCCGATGTGCTCGGCGCCACCACCGAAGGCAGCAACTCCTACACCACCGGCGCCGTAACCATCGGCAAGGGCGAGCAGAAGCTCAAGGACATCCCGCAGTCGGTCTCGGTGGTCACCCGCCAGCGCATGAACGACCAGAACATGAACAACCTGCAGGACGCCATGCGCCAGGTGACCGGTGTCACCATCAAGTCCTACAACTCCGGTTCCAGCCTGAACGACGTGTACATGCGCGGCTTCCTGGTGGATCAGGTGCAGGTCGACGGCGTCTCCCAGGCCACCGGCCAGGGCGACCTGGCCACCAGCTTCGACCTGGCGATCTACGACCGCGTCGAAGTGCTGCGCGGCCCGAGCGGGCTGTACCAGGGCTCCGGCGAACCCGGCGGGACCATCAACGTGGTGCGCAAGCGCGCCCTCGGCACCTTCGGCATGAACGGCGAGTTCTCGGCGGGCTCGTGGGACAACTACCACTCCAGCGTGGACGTCACCGGTCCGCTGAATGCCGACGGCAGCCTGCGCGGACGCTTCGTCACCGCCTATGAAGACAACCAGTCCTGGGTCGATCACGCCGAGAACCAGCGGCCGACGATCTATGGTCGCCTGGAATACGACATCACGCCGTCCACCACCCTGTCCCTGGGCGGCACCTACCAGAAGAACCGTTCCACTCCGGCCTTCGGCCTGCCCGCCTATGCGGACGGCAAGCTGCTGGATGTCAGCCGCTCGACCTTCGTCGACGCCAAGTGGAACGAGCTGGACGAGCGGGTCTGGGAAGGCTTCGCCGAAGTCGATCACGCCCTGGACAACGGCGGCCAGTTCAAGACCTCGCTGACCTACCGCGACGCCGAGACGCCAACGCGCAACTTCACCTGGTCCGACGATGCAGTAGACCCGGCCACCGGCGATAGCTGGGCCGTGGCGTACTCCTACTACACCCACATCAAGAGCCTCGGCCTGGACAGCTTCGTCACCCTGCCGGTGGAAGCCTTCGGTCGCACCCACGAGTTCACCGTGGGTGGCGAATACCAGCACCTGAACAAGGACTTCACCTACGGCGGCGGCGACTACTTCCCGATCAACGTCTTCGATCCGGACAGCATCGACATCCCGAAACAGAAGTACGTCATGGACAACGGCACCTGGTCCACCTCGCGCCAGTACGGCCTTTATGGCCGGGCCAAGATCGCCGCGACCGACGAGCTGGACGTGATCCTCGGCAGCCGCGTGACCTGGTTCGAAAGCGAGGGCAAGAACGCCAACGCCTACTTCAACCAGTTCGGCGAAACCGAGACCAACATCGACCGCAAGTTCATCCCTTATGGCGCGCTGGTCTACAAGCTGACCCCGGAGCTGTCGGCTTACGCCAGCTACACCAAGGTGTTCAAGCCGCAGACCGATATCGATGCCAGCGGTAGCGTCATCGCTCCGCGCGAGGGCGAGCAGTACGAACTGGGTTTGAAGCGTGAATTCCTCGACGGCCGGATGAACGGCAGCCTGGCGATGTTCCGCATCTACGACGAAAACCGTGCCGAGCTGGTTTCCGGTGGGCAGTTCTACCGGGCCCAGGGCAAGGTGCGCAGCCAGGGCTGGGAGACCGAACTGAGCGGCAATATCACCGACAACTGGAGCGTGGTGACCGGTTACGCCTACACCATGACCCGTGCCCTCAGCGGCGCGGACGACGGCAGCACCTTCAGCACCATCACGCCGAAGCACAACTTCAACCTGTGGACGGACTACCAGTTCAGCGAAGGCCCGCTGCAGGACTTCAGCGTCGGCGGCGGAGTGCGCGCGGTAAGTGCCACTTACTACCGGCGCAATGTGGACTTCGAGCAGGGTGGCTATGCGACGACTTCGGCGCAGATTGGCTACAAGGTGAACAAGAACGTGTCGGTGAAGCTGACCGGCAACAACCTGTTCGACCGCAAGTACTACGAGCGCGTGGACAGCCCGTGGGGTTCGAACTTCTATGGCGAGCCGCGTAACTTCACCTTCACCGTGCGGGCCAGTTACTGAGTGATTTTGGGCCTGCTGCGCAGGCCTTCGCGGGCAAGCCACGCTC
>DQAA01000208.1:2771-3973 GCA_003523465.1 Pseudomonas sp. | reverse complement strand
GACTCGGCCAGGTAGGCCTGCAGGGAATCGTCCAGCGCCTCCAGCCACGGTGTGTGGTGCGGCGTGGCGAGGGTGCCGGTGATCAGCGAGCGGTGGCACTTGTCGCGGTAGCCCATGATGTTTTCGTACTTGTCGTGCTTCCACTCGAGGAAGGTGCGGTTGACCTCGGCGATATCGAAGCTGGGGTAGTCGGTGGCGGCGATCAGCTGGCGGATGTACTCGCCCTGGAACTCGAACATCTGCTGGGCGTTTTCCAGGCCAAGCTCCTCGTCGCGCCAGGCCTGGTCCTCGGCGTGCATCGCGGCCTCGTCGGGCAGGGCGATGCGCCCGAGGATCACGTCCCGGGCATACCAGGCCTGGGCATCGAACATGTTGAAGCTGTACCACTGGTCCTGCATGCCGAGGTACACCAGGCGCGGGTTCTGCTCCCAGAACACGCCCTTGTACAGGTTCAGCGGCCACAGGCGGTTGTCGGTCTTCAGGCGCAGTTCTTCCGGGAGGAAGGGGAAATGGTGCTTGTAGCCGGTGCAGAGGATCACCGCGTCGATGTGCCTGCTGCTGCCATCGACGAAGAACGCGGTGCTGCCTTCGACACGGGTCAGCAGCGGTTTTTCTTCCCAGTTCTGCGGCCACTGGTAGCCCATCGGCGCGCTGCGATAACAACTGGTGATGCTGCGGGCGCCGTACTTGAAGCACTGCGAACCGATGTCTTCGGCGGAGTAGCTGCCGCCGACGATGAGCACGTCCTTGCCCTTGAATTCCAGGGCATCGCGGAAGTCGTGGGCGTGCAGGATGCGTCCGGCGAAGCTCTCGAAGCCGGGGAAGCTGGGGACGTTCGGCGTGGAGAAGTGCCCGCTGGCGACCACCACGTAGTCGAAGGTTTCGCTGTAGGTCAGGTCCTCGGCGTAGTTGTGCGCGGTGACGGTGAAGGTCTGGCTGTCGGCATCGAAGCGCACATCGCGCACGGCGGTGTTGAAGCGGATCAGCTCGCGCACTCCGGCTTTTTCCACCCGACCCTTGATGTAGTCCCAGAGCACTTCGCGGGGAGGGTAGGAGCCCATGGGCCGGCCGAAATGCTCGTCGAAGCTGTAGTCGGCGAACTCCAGGCATTCCTTCGGCCCGTTGGACCACAGGTAGCGGTACATGCTGCCGTGGACCGGCTCGCCGTGCTGGTCCAGCCCGGTGCGCCAGGTGTAGTTCCA
>DQAA01000208.1:602-2750 GCA_003523465.1 Pseudomonas sp. | reverse complement strand
GGTCCGCGCGGACTGGAAGGCACGCAACTGGGCCAGGCCGCAGGGGCCGGCACCGATGATGGCAACGCGTTGGTTCATGGCATCTACTCCTAGTGATGACCCAGAGCAGACCGCGGATCCTGTGGGAGCTGGCTTGCCANNCGATGAGGCCATCAGCAACAACAGAACTCAGTTGCCGATCAACATTGAAACCCCACAGGGTTTCGTACCGCCTTACCAGTCGTGGCTATACCCCACCGTCAATACCGTCCCCGGCGCCGGCAGGTGGCTGGTGTTGGTGCTGCTGCGCATGAGCTGGCTGTATTGCGGGTAGTAGTCGCGGTTGAACAGGTTCTGGATGCCGAGGCTGACGCGGTCATTGGCGGTGACGCGGTACTGGCTGACCAGGTCCACGGTCGCGTAGCCATCCACCTTGCGCCGGCCAAAGCTGGCGACGCCGTCGAGGCGGTAGTCGTGGCCGTCGAACCAGGTGAGCTGGGCGCGATGGCTCCAGTCCTCGTCCGGCTTGTATTGCACGTAGCCGGTGACCTTGAGCGGCGGAATGCGGTAGCCGGTCATGTCCTGCCAGTCGCCGTTGTCCGGTTTTTCGCGGCCCTTGAGCCAGCTGAAACTGCCGCCGGCGCCCCAGCGCTCGTCGTCGGTGAGCCAGTCCGCGCTGCCTTCGAGGCCGTAGATGCGCTCCTGGGTGCGGGTGAGGATCAAACCGTTGTTGAAGCTCTGCACATCACCCAGCTTGGAGGTGGTGTAGAACACCGCCAGGGTCGCCAGGGTCTGCTCGCCGACGGCGCCGCGCCNNTTGGTCTTGACCGGTTCGAGGTCCGAGGAGTCGATATCGAAACCGCGCCGGGCATTACGCACCTGGACACCGATATCCGGCAACTGGAAGCCCTGGCTGAACGCCGCGTACAGCTCCTGCCCGCTGACCGGCGACCAGGTCAGGCTGAGGTTCGACAGCACCGCGTCGTAGTTGACCTCGCCACCCGCCACGGTGGCCGGGACGGCGGCGGTGGATTCGGAGAGCGGCACGAAGTCGTCGTAGCGCGCAGTGGCGTACTCGTAACGCACGCCACCCTCCATCGACCATTGCTCGTTGAACCGGTGCTGCAACTGGGCGAAGCCGCCGAGGCTGCGGGTGGTCAGGTCGGGCATGTAGGTGAGGCGGCCGATCTTGTCGTAGACCCGCCCGCCGCTGGCGTCGTATTGGCGCGGGTCGAAGATGTCGATGGGCATGTCGCTGCGTTCATGGTTGAAGTCGGCGCCCCACAGCAACTCGGTATTTCCGGCCTCGCCCAACGGCGTGCGCAGGGTGACGCGGCTGCCGAAGACTTCGCTGTTCTGCATCACCTGGTCGACATTGCGCCCGCGTGTGGCGACGCCACGGGCATCGAACGGGGTAAAGCGGGTGAAGTAGTCGCGGTAGTAGACCTGGGCGTTGAGGGTGCCACCGAGCACGTCGGCATGGGCGTATTCGAGGTTGAGCAGGGTGTTCTTGATCTGGTTCTGCTCGTCCAGCTCCAGCCCCGACAGCGCCTGGGCCGGCACCGAGCCCGGCGGCAGGCGGGCCACGCTCGGATCGGAGGTGTAGTCGCTGTCCTGGTCGGCGTTGTAGTGACTGGCAGACAGCTGGATACGTTGATCGTCGTCGATACGCAGGCCCAGCTTGCCGCCGATGTTGTAGGTGTTGGAGTCGAACAGGTCGCCCTGGCTCGGCTCCGGGGCGATCCGGTGGCCCTTCGCGTCATAGGAAGCGCCGATATGCCGGGCGCCGAAATCGAGGGCGTAGTCGACCTTGCCCTCGGAGCCGGAGAAGTGCTGCTGCAATTGCCCGCCCAGCCCATCGCTGCCCAGCTTGCTCAGGGGCGAGACGGCGGTGAAGGAGGTTTGCGCTCGGCTTTCACCGCCCGCCGGCCNNCGCCGGTGGCACCGGCGCCGTAGATCGCGCTGCTGCCGCGGATCACCTCGATCCGCTCGATCAGCGCCGGATCGATATTGGCCAGGTTGCGCGAGGAGTCACGGTTGGTGTTCAGCGGCACGCCGTCCACCAGCACCAGCATGGTCCGCCCCCGCAGGGTCTGCCCGTAGTCGGTGATGGTGCGGCTGGAGTCGGCCATGCCCGGCACGCTCTTGGCCAGCACCGTGGCCAGGCTT
>DQAA01000208.1:231-575 GCA_003523465.1 Pseudomonas sp. | reverse complement strand
AGGTTGCTGCTGGTGCGCGACGAGGTGATTTCCAGGCCGGACAGCTCTACCGCGTCGCTGCGGGCCGCCGGGACATCCAGTGACGCCGCACCCGGCACCACGACGAAGGTGTGCTCGCCGCGCTCCTCGACACTCAGCCCACTGTTGCCCAGCAGCCGTTGCAGCGCCTGCTCGAGGGTGTAGCGGCCCTTGAGCGCCGGCGCCTGCTTGCCGCTGGTGATGTCGCTGGCGAAGAGGATCTGCGCATTGGCCTGACGGGCCAGGGCATTCAGCGATTGCTCAAGGGATGCAGCCGGAACATCGAACTCCAGCGGAGCCGACTCGGCCAGCGCCAACGAACTCGA
>DQAA01000208.1:0-225 GCA_003523465.1 Pseudomonas sp. | reverse complement strand
ACAGGGACTGACTCACGTAAGGCTCTCCACGAGATGAAGGGGGTCATGGAGATATGCCGCCGGCCAACGCGCCTGACCCTACCCTGTCGCTGAAATTATTTTTTCCCGCGCGGGACGATCAGCAGCGAGCCATCGGCGGCCTTGTCCAGTTGCACCGGGAGGATGCTCGGCAGCAGCGCCAGCAGGCGATCGACATGAGCGCTGTCGAACACGCCGGAGACCGGC
>DQAA01000594.1 GCA_003523465.1 Pseudomonas sp. | reverse complement strand
GCTGTAGGACGGCAGTCGGAAGCTGCTCCCCGCCTGCCCCGAGCGCTCCCCGACGTAATTCGCCGAAGCCCCGAAGTCCGACCCGCGCAGCGGGCCGTCCTGGAATTCATACACCGCCATCACGCTGCCGCTGTGGCGTGGAATCCCCAACAGATCGCTGCCCTTGGGCAAGGCCGCATCGCCCTTGGTCACTTCGGCGTCGATATAAGCGTAAGCACCAATCACCCNNTTCGTCCGTGACCTGCCCGCTGAACTGCAGGTCAACGCCCTGGCTGCGCGCCTTGCCCGCCGCGATGCTGTCACCGAAGGCATCGGTGGTGATGACGTTTTCCTTGTCGATATGGAACAGCGCCAGCGTCGCGCCGACCCGGCTGTCGAACAGGTCCAGCTTCAATCCGGTTTCATAGCCGATACCCTTCTCCGGCTTGTACACCTGCCCGCGGGTGCCCATGGCATTGGGCTTGAACGAAGTCGAGGCATTGGCGAACACCCCGACTTCCGGCGTCAGTTGATACAGCAGGCCGATCCGCGGGGTGGCGACGTCCTTTTCCTGGGTGTTGCTGACCCGGGTCGCGCGGTTCAACGCGGTCTGCTCGATCCGCTCCAGGCGCACCCCGACCAGCCCGCGCAGGCGGTCGGTGAAGGCGATCTGGTCCTGCAGGTTCAGCGCGTAGCTTTCAGTGCGCTCGAAGAAGTCATTGGCATTGACCAGTGGCGGCTTGGCCTGGCCATACACCGGGTTGTAGATGTCGAGACCGTAGCCGAAGCCGGTCACGCTTTGCGGATACTTCTGGCTGTTGCGGTAGTTCTCGTACTCCAGGCCGATCAGGCTCTGGTGCTCCCAACCGAGGAACTGGAACTGCCCGTGCAGTTCGGCCTGGGTGATGTTGTCGTTCCACTCGAAATCCCGCTCGCGATAGAAACGGCTGATGCGATCGCCCACCACCCGCGAAGTCTCCGAGCTGTTCCCGCGCAGGGTGCCTTGGGTGTAGTGGTTGGCCAGGCGCAGTTTCCAGTTGTCGTCGAGGTAGTGCTCCAGGGCCACGTCGAGGGTCTGGTTGTCGTTGCGGATATGGCCGTCGTTGGGTTCGCCCAGGTAGGTCGAGCGGGAAACCGGACCGAGTTCGTTGTTCACCGCCGGGATGCCGCGGTCGAACACCGATTCGGTGCGGGAGAACTCGGTGTCGATGGACAGCAAGGTATCCGGCGTCAATTGCCAGCTCAGCGACGGGCTGACGATGGCGCGGCGCCCGTCGACGTGATCGCGGAAGCTGCCGTTGTCTTCCACCGCCAGGTTCACCCGCGACAGCACGCGGCCGTCGTCGCTCAGCGGGGTGTTGACGTCGAGGCTGCTGCGATAGCGGTCCCAACTGCCGGCGCTGGCCTTGAAGGTGCTGAAGGCCTCCGCCTGGGGTTTCTTGCTGACGATATTCACCAGGCCACCGGGGTCGCCACGACCATAGAGGCTCGCCGCCGGGCCCTTGAGCACCTCGATGCGCTCGATCGCCGAGGTGTCCGGCGCGCTGTAGCTGCCGCGGTTGATGGCAAAGCCGTTCTTGTACAGCTCACCGGTGGTGAAACCGCGCACGCTGTAGTTGAGGAAGGTCAGGCCGCCGAAATTGTTCTGCCGCGAAACGCCGCCGGCAAAGTCCAGGGCGCGGTCGATGCGGGTGGTATTGAGGTCTTGCAGCACCTGGGCCGGTACCACGCTGATGGCTTGCGGGGTGTCGCGGATATCGGTGTCGGTTTTCGTCGCGGTGGCCGAACGGGTGGCGCGGTAGCCCTGGACGGGGCCGTCGGCGCGTTCTTCGACCTGGCGTTCGCTGATGCTGAGGGTTTCGAGTTGCACCGGGTCCTGGGCAAGAACCGGAAGGCTGAGCAAGCTGGCGGAGAGACCGAGGGATAGCTTGGTGAAGGGGGTGGTCATGGGGGCACCTGAGTTATTGATGTAATAACATAACAACTCAGTTACAAAAAGGCACCGTCAGGTTTGTGTGGGATTGGATTTTCTTGCACGGTTCAAGGGCCTCATCGCTGCGGTGCGGCGATGAGGCCAGTGGATTCAGCCTCGAATTACAGCCTTCAACACCGTCTTGAAGTTCTCGATCTGCTCTTCACTGAACTGCCCAAACACTTTGTCCTGCTGTTCCTGGGCAATGCTCCACAGTGCTTCAGTCTGCTCCACGCCATTGGCCGTCAGGCGCACATTGCCGCCCTCCTCGCTGCCACTGACCAGCCCCTTGCGAGTCAGGTTGGCCACCGCTTCGTCGATCTCCCGCGCCGGCATCGCCACTTCCCGCTGCAGATCGGCCAGGCTCAGGCCCGCATCGTTCTCCAGCACCATCAACATCCGCGCTTCACTGGTACGCAGGCCGCTGGACAACTGGCGCGGCTGATAGCCGGCCTGGTAGGCGCGCAATGCCTGGGTCATCAGGTAGTACAGGTTGTGGCTCAGGCGCCCCTGGAAGTGACTGCTCGGCGGCTGCCCTTCTTCGCGGCGGGTCATGCGGGTATGCGGCAGGACCATGGAATACGCACCCTGGTGATACAGCAGCGGCGAACGCCCGCAGTCCTCGAAGGCCACTACCTTGCCGAGCATGATCCAGTGGTCGCCACCGTCGATCATCTGGTGCTTTTCGCACTGGAAGTTGGCCGAGCAGTCCGCCAGGATCGGCGCCCCTCCCGCACCGGCTTCATGGGCGATACCGGCAAAGCGGTCGTCCCGCGGCTTGGCGAAGTTGTTGGACAGGTCGATCTGGTCGGCCGCCAGGATATTCACCGCGAAATGGCTAGCGCCGTCGAAGGTCGCCAGGCTGCTGGAGCGCTTGTCCAGGCTCCAGAGGATCAGCGGCGGATCGAGGGATACCGAGTTGAAGCTGTTGGCGGTGACGCCCACCTTGTTGCCCCGGCCATCGTCGGCGGTGACCACGGTGACGCCGGTGGCGAAGTTGCCCAGGGCGCGGCGGAAGGCACGGCTGTCGAAGGCCGCGGCAGTTTCTGTAGACATGCAAGACTCCCCGGCTGCCCCATCGGGCAACCGTGATTGTTGTTATGTAAAGAGAGGGTGACGCTCAGACCATGCTTGGATCGGGCTCCAGGCCCATCAGCTCGCGGCCGAGGATCTGCGCGCAGACGTCGTAGTCGGTGTAGGCATGGGCGCCGGTCATGTGCGAGTCGCGCCACAGGCGTTGCAGCTCGTTGCTCTCGAACCAGGCGGTACCGCCGGCGGCTTCGTACAGGCGATCGACGGCCTGGATGCACATCTTCACCGCGTAGGCCTGGTTGGTGCGCCAGAAGGCCAGGGTCTCGCGATCCGGGTATTCCTTGCGCGCGCCGTGGTCGGCGTGGTCCTGCCAGGTCTTTTCGAGGAAGGCACGGGCGGCGGCGACCTGGTGGGTCGACTCGGCCAGGCGCATCAATGCAGGCGTCGCGGCGCCAACGCTGACACCGGTGTAGGCGCGCACGCGGTTCCTGGTCTTCTCGCGGAAGGCTTCCAGCATGCGCTCGGCGATGCCCAGGCTGATGGTCGCGAAACCGACGGCGAAGTACGGACGGTACGGGCTGTAGAAGATCTTGCTGTCCGGGTACAGACCGAAGCCTGCGGACTTGCCTTCCATCATGTCCTTGGCTTTCTGGATGCGGTGCTCGGGGACGAACGCCTTGTCGATGATCAGGGTCTTGGTGCCGCTGCCCTTCATGCCGGCTGCGTGCCAGTCGTCGCGGATCTGGTAGTCGCTGCGCGGCAGCACGGCGAAGCAGTAGTCCTGGGTGCCTTCGGCGTTGGCCCGGCGGCAACCGACGATGGCCCATTCGGCGTGGTCGCAACCGCTGCTCCAGCCCATTTCACCGCTGAACAGCAGGCCGCCCTCGACCTCTTCGACGCGACCGAACGGCGCGATGCTGCTGGAGGCGGTGTGGTCCGGGTTCACGCCCCAGATTTCTTCCTGCAGCTTGGCCGGGAACATCGCCAGCTGATGGTTATGGGTGCACAGCAGGCTCATGGCCCAGGCGGTGCTGGCGCAGGCGCCGGCCAGCAGGGCGATGCAATCGGTGAATTCCGGCAGGGAGATCTCCATGCCGCCATAGGCCTTCGGCAGGAAGGCACGGTGCAGGCCGATGCCCTTGAGCAGGGCGATGTTCTCGGCGGGGACCATGCGGTCCTGTTCGGCACGGGACGTGTTGGCGGCGATGGCCGGGAGTACCGACTTGAGGTCTTCGAGCAGCGGGTTTGGCTTTTTCATGGATGGCCCTGCTTATTATTGGGTGTCCGACTGAGCTACCAGTGGCAGCGACTGCGGCGGATTCGGGGCCAGTATGGGAGCCGTCCGGCATGCTGGAAATGCACCTTCCACAGACAAAATTGTACTTTCCATGGCGCAGCCCACCCTGCCTTCCGAACGGTTGGCAGACCCGGTCATGTCGCCGTGGCAGGCTCAGTCAAGTCACCCGCGCGGGCCTGCGCTAGGGTGCGGCTTTGCCTCTTCGCACAGGTACATCCGACATGAGCATTACCCTTCTGCCCGCCGTCCAGGCGTTTCTCCAGCGCGACCACGGCCTGTTCATCGACGGCCGCGCCCAGGCCGCCGGCAGCGGTCGCCAACTGGAGGTGATCGGCCCGGCCAGCGGCGAAGTCATCAGCCGCGTCGGCGAAGCCAGC
>DQAA01000181.1 GCA_003523465.1 Pseudomonas sp. | reverse complement strand
CCAGCTGGCCCATGCCGGGCGCAAGGCCAGCACCCATCGCCCGTGGATCGGCAAGCACGGCAGCGTCAAGCCCGAGGACGGCGGCTGGACCCCGGTCGGCCCCTCGAAAATCGCCTTCGACCCGCAGCACACCCCGCCCAGCGAACTCAACGAATCGCAGATCCGCGACATCATTGATGACTTCGTCGCTGCGGCTAAACGCGCGTTGGTGGCGGGCTTCAAAGTCGTGGAGATTCATGCGGCGCATGGCTATCTGCTGCACCAGTTCCTTTCCCCGCTGAGCAACCAGCGGCGGGACAGTTATGGCAGTTGCTTCGAAAACCGCATTCGCCTGACCTTGCAGGTCACCGAGGCGGTGCGGGAGGTCTGGCCGGAGTCGCTGCCGCTGTTCGTGCGGGTATCGGCGACGGACTGGGTGGAGGATGGCTGGAATCCGGATGAAACGGTGGAACTGGCGAAGCGCCTGAAAGGGCTGGGTGCGGACCTGATCGATGTCTCTTCCGGCGGCACGTCGATGCACGCCGAGATTCCTACCGGCCCGGGTTACCAGACCCGCTTTGCAGAGAAGGTGCGCAAGGAATCGGGGATCGCCACCGGCACGGTCGGCATGATCACCGAACCGGCCCAGGCCGAGCACATTCTGCGCACGGGGCAGGCCGACCTGATCTTCCTCGCTCGCGAGCTGCTGCGCGACCCGTACTGGCCGCTGCATGCCGATGATGACCTGGGCGGCAACAAGGCGACATGGCCGGCGCAGTACCAGCGGGCTACGAGTCGGGAGCAGCCGATTCATGAGTCTGATTTGAGGGATTGATGCCCTGTTCGAAGGAATGCACCTATCCCTGTGGGAGCTGGCCTGCCAACGATGAGGCCGGCTTGAGCAATGATGTTGTCAGATCGGGCTTCATCGCTGGCAAGCCAGCTCCCACAAGGTCCTGAGTCTGCCATGGGATTTGTGTCCGACACATAACCCTGTGGGAGCTGGCTTGCCAGCGATGAGGCCGGTANNTCGGGCCCAATCGCTGGCAAGCCAGCTCCCACAGGATTTGATGTTGCCCTCTGGGATCAGGTCAACTCCTCAACCGCCCGCCAAGCCTCATCGATCGCCGCATGGGCATAAGCACTCCACCCCGCATCCGAGTTGGCGATAGTTACGTTCCCCAGTGGCTTGCGCGCCGTTTCCATCCATTTTTCGGTCTGCGCGGCATCGTCATACAAGCTGTTGTTGAAGCAGGCATAGCCGTGTGACCAGCGGTTGACCGTGATCGCCAGAATGTCCCGCTGGTGATCGAACCCGCCCGGTCCGAGCATCCGCTGCAGCTGGTCCCGCAACTGCGCTTCCAGCTGATCGAAACTCTGCCCATACAACTTCGCCCGCCCGGTGCGGGCCTGGTCGCGGGCGTTCATGCCGGCGTTGGGCGTGGTCGGCACATAGACCATGTGCAGGCCGATGGCCTTGGCCGGGTCCCGCGGATGCTCGTACCCACCCATGCTCACCGGATAGTCCAGCTTGATCCGGCTGTACGGCTGGGTCGCCGCGTAGATCTCGTGCACCCCGAGCTTATGGAACGCCTGCCAGTTGCGCACCACCACCTTGGTGTACACCAGCGGGAACTTGACGTTCTGGCTCAGGGCATGGGCCTGGTCCTCCGGCAGCCCCCGCAGCAGATACGGGATCATCATGTTGTAGCAGGCCATCACGCAGTGCTTGGCCCGCACCTGTGCCAGTTGCCCGCCACGGCTGTAGCCGACGTTCACGCCACCGTCCACGTTGCGCACGCTGACCGCCGTGCTGTTCAGGCGAATGCGCACCGGGTGCGTGGCCTGGTCCAGCTGGGTGTAGTCGAACTTCGCCAGGACGATATCTTCCATGCCCTTGCCCGGCGCCACCTGGGGAATCAGGTCGCGCACGAGCAGGCGTGCCACCGAGGCGTTGCCGTCGGGGAAGTGGTAGATGTACGGCTCTTCCATCTCCGCCCGGGCTTCCTCGCTGATCGGCTCCAGCTTCATTGCGCTGAAGCCGGGGAAGCCGACGTTGTAGGCGTCGGCCGCCGCCACCGCGTCGATGCTCAGGGCCATGAAGTCATTGGTACGGCCCTGGAAGTACGCCACGGCCACCGGCGACAGCCCGACATCCTTGAGCAGGAAGTCGCGATAGCTGGTCTTCTCCAGATGCGCGGTTTTCTCTTCCAGGCTCTTGCCGGCCAGGTAGTCCCGCGGCGCTTCGTGCAGGTCGATCAGCGCCTTGCGGTCGGCCTCCGGCAGCGGGAAGTCGTTGATGAAGTCGCGGATCGAACGGGCGTTGAGGCGATCCGGGGCGATATCGTCGGCCACCATCGGCGTTGGGTCGCCGGTCACCAGCTTGTCTTCGCCGAAGGTCTCCTTGTCGAAGAACACCCCGCGGGACAGCTTCAGGTCCGGGTAGAAGTTGCGGTCGAACGCCGTTTCGAAGCGCTTGATGTCCACCCCCAGCGCCTTGAGCAAGCCGTTCACTTCCTTGCTGTACAGGTGGTTCGGCGACTGGAACGCCTCGCTGCCGCCATAGCCGATGATCATCCGCCCGTCGGCGCTGAACTCGTTGCGCTTGGCGTGGCCGCCGAAGTCGTCATGGTTCTCGATGACCAGGACCCGCGCCTGCGGATGCTTCTGCCGGTAGAACCAGGCCGCCGACAGGCCGCTGAGGCCACCGCCGACCACCACCAGGTCGTAGTGCTCGGCGATCGGCAGGGCGTCGGTGTCGAAGGTCTTTTTCTCCCAGCCCATCTGGTGCGCCACTTCGAAGGCGCCCGCATGGCTGCCGCGCAGGCCGGTCAGGGACGGCGGGTAGTAACGCCCGTCCGGTGCGGCCTGGAGAAGTTGCAGCGGGGTCATCCCCGCCGCGATTCCGATGGCGACGCCGTTGAGAAAATCGCGTCGTGTGATCTGCATGAAAAATCCTTAGTGCTTGAACATCACATGGCGGATGCAGGTGTAGTCTTCCAGGCCGTACATGGACATGTCCTTGCCATAGCCGGAGAGTTTCTGCCCGCCGTGGGGCATTTCGCTGACCAGCATGAAGTGCGTGTTGACCCAGGTGCAGCCGTATTGCAGGCGCGCCGAAACGCGGTGCGCCCGGCCCACATCGGCGGTCCACAGCGACGAGGCCAGGCCGTAGTCGGACTCGTTGGCCCATTCCAGCACCTGCGCTTCATCGTCGAAGCGGGTCACCGATACCACCGGCCCGAACACTTCGCGGCGGACGATCTCGTCGTCCTGCTGGGCATCGGCCAACACGGTCGGTTCGAAGAAGAAACCATCACCCGGCACCGCCTTGCCGCCGGTCACCAGGCGGATATGCGGCTGGGCGATGGCGCGCTCGACGAAGCCGGCCACGCGGTCACGGTGCTGGGCGGTGATCAGCGGGCCCAGCTCGGTTTCCGGGTCGTCCTGCAGGCCATGCTTGATGGTCGATACCGCCGCGCCGAGCTTCTCGACGAACTTCTCGTAGATGCCGCTCTGGGCATAGATACGGCAGGCTGCGGTGCAATCCTGGCCGGCGTTGTAGAAGCCGAAGGTACGGATGCCGTCCACCGCCGCATCGATATCGGCGTCGTCGAAGATGATTACCGGCGCCTTGCCGCCCAGCTCCATATGCATGCGTTTCACGCTGTCGGCGGTGCTGGAAATGATGTTCGAGCCGGTGGCGATGGAGCCGGTCAACGACACCATGCGCACTTTCGGATGGGTAACCAGTGGCGCGCCAACGCTCGGGCCCTTGCCGAAGACGATATTCAGCACGCCAGCCGGGAAGATGTCGTTGACCAGCTGGGCCAGGCGCAGGGCGGTCAGAGGGGTCTGCTCGGACGGCTTGAGCAC
>DQAA01000295.1 GCA_003523465.1 Pseudomonas sp. | reverse complement strand
GGCCTTGCGCGCAGCGGCCTGGTCGCAGGACGCCTGCACCCGCTGCGCCCACTGGGCCAGCTTGGCCTCGTCGGGATGCTTGCGCAGTTCATGCAGTTGCCGGCGCAGGCGATGGCGCTCGGTAATCATGGTGTGATCGAGGTTTTTCAGCAGTTGCCCGATGGCGGCGGTCTGGTCAGTCATGAGGTCTTTGGCGGCGCAGGGACGTCCTGCGGGAGGTGATCGACTTGGAATAGCGGNNTGTCGCAGATTTGCCGACGCCAGGCTGGTTTCCGAGGATCAAGCTGACGTGTTGGCGAACGAAGAAGTCGGCTCGGTGGTATTCGACCTGCTCCATTCATCCGCGGACAGTCATCTCAATGGAAACCATAAGAAACAAGGGCTATAGTCGCAAAGTCTGTCAGAAACAAACCTATATTTTTCTGACACAGGAGATCTGCATGTCGGTTACAGAAACCATATCCAACCGAATCCGGCGCATGAGAAAAGGCCAGCCGTTTGCTGGCTCCCTGTTCCTCAACGCCGGTTCCCGCGCCTCCGTCGACAAGGCTCTATCGAGAATGGTCCAGGCAGGAACCCTCGAACGGGTTATCCGTGGGGTGTACATGCGCCCGAAAGAAAGCCGGGTCCTCGGGCGTGTTCGCCCAAGCCCGTCCCGGGTGGTGGAAGCGATCACCAAGGCGAAACAGGAGGTCATACAAATTCACGGTGCGGAGGCCGTTCGGCGCCTTGGCCTGAGTACCCAGATGCAGGTCCAGACGGTTTACTACACGAGCGGCTCGACCCGTGAAATCCGGGTGGGAAGTGCAGTGATTCGCTTGCGGCATGTCTCCAACGACCGTCTTCAGGCTGCCGGTACTCCTGTTGGCGTAGCGCTCACCGCGCTTCATTACCTGGGACGGGAGGAGGCAAGTGAAGCCGCTACGGCCCGGGTATTGCTGTCATTGAGCCGTGAAGAAATCAGCAAGCTCCGAGCCTGCAGAATGCCCGAATGGATGCGGTCGGCATTGAGCCAGGCCCTCAAGGATGTCGAATGCAAATCTCCTACTTCGATCTACCCGCAGAAGAACAGCGCGATCTCCTAGCGATCGCCGAGGCCAGGACTGGCCGAGCTCCCGCAGTCATCGAGAAAGACATCTGGGTCTGCCTCGTACTCCATCACCTCTTCTCGATGCCGGGTCGCAAAGCCATGGCTTTCAAGGGAGGTACTTCGCTTTCCAAGGTGTACTCGGTGATCCAGCGGTTTTCAGAAGATATCGATATCACCATCGACTATCGGGAACTGGGATGCGACTTGCCGGTTGCCGAGCTGGCCAGACAATCCCGCGGGCAACGTGATCGCTTGAGCGAGCAACTCCGGGGCCAGGTCAGAGCCTATACGCACGAGGTTGTTCTACCTCACCTTCAGTCCAAGCTGCAGAAAACCGAGTGCCAGATAACCATCGACGACGACGGTGAAAAGCTCTACGTGAGCTACCCCTCCCGAACAGGGGATAGAGACCCGTACCTGCGACAACATGTATTGGTGGAATTCGGTGGGCGAAACATCATCGACCCAAATGCCGTACACGTGATCTCGTCCGATGTGGCCGAACTGTTTCCCACCGTCGCCTTTGCGCAGGCCGAAGTCGTGGTCCTGGCCGCAGAACGCACCTTCTGGGAGAAGGTCACGCTCATCCACGACCAGTGCAACCGTGCCTTTCCTGCAGGGCGGGGACGCCTGTCACGTCATTGGTATGACCTCGCCATGCTGGTCCGCCACGATACAGGCCGACGAGCCCTGGCCGACCTTGCACTGCTCTCCGATGTCATCGGCCTCAAGGAAGTGTTTTATCGCAGAGCGACCAGCCAGTACGAACGTTGCCTGGCCGGCGGCCTCAATCTCATTCCGGATGCCGAAAACCTGATGCTTCTCGAACGTGACTACGACGAGATGCACAACGCTGGAATGCTGAACGGACACGCCTATCCCCTGGCGGAAATCATTGCCGAACTGACCACGCTCCAGGAAAGCATCAATACACTGAGCCGGGCCCAGATACCGCCTATTGTTTAGCAACGGCTTGACTGAAGTTGCCAAAACCCCGATTTAATGAACCATCGCCATCATGGGAGTATCCGGGCATGACTTCGCCCAGCGCAGTGCCCCTCCCCCCGCAAGCCCCTTCGTTCCGGAAGGTGCGGGCGCGCCGTGGTGAAAACCCGCTGGTCCATATCATCCTCGCCTTCTGGGCCCTGTGGCATTGCCGTCACGCCCGCCCACCAGATGCCGCTCTCGCCTGACCGATAACCCTGGCCGTGCATTTGCATCGGCCTCCTTGTCGATTCACATCGCGCCGCCCTGGCGCAAGCGAGAACACCCATGCACTTTGCCCCCATCGAGCAGGCCCGCGCGTTCCTGGACGCCAATCCCGATATCGAAATGATCGAGCTGTTCATCCTCGACGCCAACGGCGTACCCCGCGGCAAGCTGCTGCACCGCGAGGAATTGCTGGCGGTCTATGAAAGCGGCCGGCCCCTGCCGAGCACCATCCTCGGCCTGACCCTGCAAGGCGAGGACGTGGAGAACTCCGGGCTGGTCTGGGAAGTCGGCGATATCGACTGCCGCGCCTACCCGCTGGAAGGCAGCCTGGTGCGCCTGCCGTGGAGGCAGATTCCGACCGCAGCGGTGCAGGTCAGCATGCATCCCGAGCAGGGCCTGCCGGCCGCCAATGCCGACCCGCGCCATGTGCTGCTGCGGGTGATCGAAGCGCTCAAGGCCGATGGTTTCCATCCGGTAATGGCCTGCGAGCTGGAGTTCTATCTGCTCGATCAGAAGCGCGATAGCGCGGGCCGACCGCAACCCGCGCTGGACGCCGATGGCGGGCGACCGCGAAGCACGCAGGTCTATGGCCTGCGTGAACTGGAACAGATCGAACCCTTCCTCGCCGACCTCTATGCCGCCTGCAAGGCCCAAGGCATTCCGGCACGTACGGCGATTTCCGAATACNNCCCCGGGCCAGGTGGAGATCACCCTGGAACACGGCGATGCCCTGCTGGCGATGGACCAGGCCGTGCGCTACAAGCGCATCGTCAAGGGCGTGGCGCACAAGCACGGCATGCAGGCCTGCTTCATGGCCAAGCCCTTCGCCGAGCTGGCCGGTACCGGCATGCACCTGCACGTGAGCCTCGCCGATGGCAACGGCAACAACCTGTTCGCCAGCGAAGACC
>DQAA01000001.1 GCA_003523465.1 Pseudomonas sp. | reverse complement strand
CAGCGACACCAGCCGGGCAGCCGCCGAGGCCGATGGGCATCGCGCGGCGGCGTCGCGGGAAGCGTTCTTTGCCGAGGCGGATATCGTCAGTCTCAATCTGCGACTCTCCGAGCGCACCCGTCACGCCGTCACGTTCGACGACCTCAACCGAATGAAACCCGATGCCTTGCTGGTGAATGTCAGCCGCGCCGAGCTGATCGCACCCGGGGCGTTGCTGCAGGCCCTGGACGCAGGGCGGCCTGGGTTTGCGGCGGTGGATGTCTATGAGGACGAGCCGGTGCTCGATCCGCAGCATCCGTTGCTCAGGCATCCGCGAGTGCTCGCCACGCCGCACCTGGGGTACGTGGAGAAGGCGGGGTACGAGCTGTATTTCGGGGATGCGTTTGGCAATGTGCGGGCGTTTTTCGAGGGGGCGGCGCAGAACGTGGCGAATCCGCAGGCCCTGGCGGGACTCCGCAGTCAGGCGGCGTCACGCGAGGGGTGATGGCTAGCGGGGCGCGACGTTACGGCCATACATCATCAGGAACCTGTCCAGCCTGGAGAATTCGAGGCCTTCGATGGCAGTGCAGAGCGAAAGCATGAAGCTTTTCAGGTCCTGGATGTCCCGCCAGTTCGAAGGCTTCTTCTTGATGTGGAAGCCAGGGCGAACGCACTGGATCAGGTGGTTCATGCCCCTGAAGTTGTGCTGGTCGATGATCGGCAATGGAGCCTGGTAGTGGACGAGGTGGGTGATAAAGGCAACGGTGATGTAGGTAGTGTTTCTATCGAGGCGCTTCTTCCACCAGTTGAACGTATCTTCCGGGCTTTTGGGAGACGTCGACTCGCAGAACGCCTTCCAGTTTTTCTGGATCTCCGTGATCAGCGCTTTGTGGCGCTGGGGGAAGTTATCCTTTTTGCCATGTCCCCACTTCCAGATCATGGCGTTTTCGATATGCGTGTCTTCGGCGCCGAGGGTCTCGAACAGGCTCCGCGATTCCTCGTACAGTTGCGCAGGGTATTTGGTGAAGTCGTATTGCTTCGAGACTTTTTCGAAAATAGGCGCGATGCGTTCGGCAATCAGAGACGCCTCTTTTTCATCGATCATTCTTGTGGCTCATGTTCAGGTGGCTGACGGTTCCGTGGCAGCGGTGATGATGCCTCATCCCGCACTTCGACGGTAAGGTGCGCGACCACGGCTGCCCCTGTCGGCAGTCTGGATGACAGCCATCGAAAGGGCGCCGCGTTATTGAACGATGATTGCCTGATTCAGATCGATCGACGGCACCGGAACCGCGCCACGGCGCACGTTCAGCCACTCGCGCATCTTCGGTGAATCGAATATCTGTCCCTCGTTCATCATCAGCAGTACCAATGACTGGGACATCCGGTAACACCCGCAGCGCGGGCAACTGCGCTCTTCCCACCCAGGCGAACATTCGATGGATTCGGCACGACCCGCGCAGATCAGACAACTCATAGGAACCCCCTGTGTTCTTGTTGGGTGGGGAGAATGGGTAATTAACAACGTTCATATGTAACGTTGATATTTGCATGAGAATTTCATGCCACATTCAAGTTGTTCTGGCTCGGGAGTTGTTCGATAGTTCATTCGCGATTACGCACTGGCGGATGACGAACCCGTATGATGCTCTTCCGTCACCCAGGACAAGGAAATCACCATGCTCCCGACCAAGGCCTGCGCCGTGGTTCTGTCTCCCAGCCCGAACCCGCGCATTCTGTTGTTCCGCCACCCTTTGGCGGGTGTGCAACTGGTGAAGGGCGGCATCGAGTCAGGCGAGAGCCCCGGTGCAGCGGCATTGCGCGAACTGGCGGAAGAATCCGGCATCACCGCCGCCACCCTCGAAGCCGACCTGGGCCTCTGGGAATCGGAGCATCGCGACCAGGTCTGGTCCTTCCACCTCTGCCGCGTATCGGGCCCGCTGCCCGAACAGTGGTCGCACCAGACCCTCGATGATCACGGGCACCGCTTCGATTTCTTCTGGGCACCTCTCGACCAGCTACCCCTCGATGACTGCGATCCGGTTTTCCAGCGAGCCTTGCGGTTCGTCTCCAACGCGCTGCAAGCCCGGCCCCGGCTGGAGCGTGCCATCCCGATCCTGCGCATGTTCGACGAAGCCAAGGCGCGGGAGTTCTACCTCGACTTCCTCGGTTTCAGCATCGAGTTCGAACACCGTTTCGAAGCGGACCTGCCGCTGTACCTGGGGATTCGCCGCGACGGCCTGCAACTGCACCTGTCCGAGCATCACGGCGATGCCAGCCCCGGCGCGACGCTGTTCGTGCCCGTGCACAACATCGAGCGGCTGCGGGATGAATTGCTCGCCAGGCGCTACGGCTATGCCCGGCCCGATATCGTCGAGCAGGGCTGGGGCAAGGTGCTGGAAGTGCATGACCCGTTCGGTAACCGCATCCGTTTTTGCGAGGGCTGAGCCATGAGCCGAATGAATCAGCCCGCCCCGGAACGCCGCCGCTTGACCCGATACATCTCCCCGTCGGCATGGCTGAGCAGGGTATCCGCATCCTCGCCATCCTGCGGATAACAGGCCACGCCGATACTGCAGGTCGGCATGTCCAGCCCGTCGAACTCCGTGCCCAGCGGTTCGGCCATGACCGCGAGAATCTGCGCGACCTTTTCCGATACCGCGTTTTCCGAGTGGATATCCGTCAGCAGGACGATGAACTCGTCACCGCCCATGCGCGCCACGGTGTCGGTCTCGCGCACGTAGCCCTGCAGGCGCTGGGCGATCACGCAGAGTACGCGGTCGCCCATGTTGTGGCCGTGGTCGTCGTTGATGCCCTTGAAGTCGTTGATGTCCAGGAACAGCAGGGCAAGGGTGGTCTTGTGCCGGTGCGCCACATGCAGCGCGGCCTGTAGGCGATCGTTGAACAGGTAGCGGTTGGTCAGTTTGGTCAGCGGGTCGTGATGGGCGAGGAAGCGCAGTTCTTCTTCGGCCTGGGCGAGAGCGGTGACGTTGCGCGCAACGCCGATGCGCGCGCCCACTTCCTCGGACCAGAACGCGGCCCAGAGGATATAGACCACGCCGCCGTCCTTGCGCAGGTAGCGGTTGCGGAAGTCGAAATGCGGTTGACCGTTCATCACCCGGACGATGGAGGCGCGGGTCGAAGGCATGTCTTCGGGGTGCATGTAGCGGGTGATCGGGGTGCCGATCAGCTCGTCGGCGCGGTAGCCCAGCAGGGCGTGGCAGGCATCGCTGACGAAGACGATCTGGTCGTCCCGGTCGACCACGAACACCGTGTCCAGCATCAGGTGGATCAGCTTGGGATAGAGCGCTTGCAGGTCTACAGGCATAAGTCGGTCAGTCCGGTTCGTGGCGCTTTTGCTTGGCCTGGCCGTGGACGGCCCGGGGCTAGCGATCTGGCAGACTTCCTGTCGGGTCGGGCAGCCATGAAAACGCTGTGCTGCGCCGGATAGAGCGTACATAAGCAGAAAAACGAAGGCAGAAAAAGGGGACAAAAAACGCGGGTATGGGATTGAGGGAAATATAGCTGGCGAATTGATATCTGTGAGGGCGGTTCTGGCCGCGAGCCGACCTCAGCCCAACAGGGTTTCGATCCAGTGAATCTGTCGGGTCAGTTCCTCCACCTTGTCCTGGGGAACGCCCTTGGTAGCCTTGCCCAGCCCCGCCAGGGTCTTCTGCTTCAGCTTCAACAACCGCCGCCATTTGCCCAGGAATGCCTCGCTGCGCTCGCGCATCAGGCACGGCCCGAAATACAACTCCTCGGCGCTGTAGACCACCGGCTCGTCGCGCTCGGCGACGACGATTTCATAGTCGAAGCGATTCTCCCGCAACACCTCTTCCGCCACGATCCGGTACCCGTGCGCCATCAGCCACGAGCGCAACGGGTGCCCGCCGCCATTGGGTTGCAGCACCAGAAGTTCGTCGCCGCGGAGCCGCGATTGGTCCGCGTC
>DQAA01000374.1 GCA_003523465.1 Pseudomonas sp. | reverse complement strand
ATCGTCATCGCGGGTGAACCCGCGCCCACAGGGTCCGCGTACCGCTTCTCGAATTGATCCAGCAAATGAGCTTCAAGCTCCAGCCCCTTGCTGCCGTTAAATAAATTGGCGCCAAAAATTTATCTATTCATGTGCATTGTCGCTACAGTGAAGGCACAATGACATTATCGATCTGCTGGATCGGAGAGTTCCCTTGTTTCGTTTTTCCGCTGTACGCGTAAGTCACTTCCTTCCCGGAGCCTTCCTGTTGCTGTCCGGGCTTGCGGCTGCCTATGTCCGCGATCTGTCGGTGTTCTTCACCTCGCTGTTCAACGTCCTGCCGACTCTGGTGCTGCTGCTTGGCGGTGCCTACTGTGCGGTATACCGGCGTCAGCGCGAGCTGTTCCTGATGATCACCGTCTACATCGCCTACTACCTGCTGGACACCCAGACCGACTTCTACCGCGACCACGGTCGCGTGCGCGAGGACGCGGCCGTGGTGTTCCACCTGGTCTGCCTGCTGCTGCCGATGCTGTTCGCCCTGTTCGGCGCCTGGCAGGAACGCACCCACCTGTTCCAGGACATGGTGGCGCGCTTCGCCGTGCTGCTGGCGGTGGGCAGCGTGGCCCTGGGCCTGGAGCAGAGCTACCCGCAGGCACTGCTGGCCTGGCTGGCGGAGATCCGCTGGCCGACGCTGCACGGGCAGTGGATGAGCCTGATCCAGATGTCGTACCCGGTGTTCTTCCTCGCCTTCGTCGTGCTCGTCGTGCAGTACCTGCGTAATCCGCGGCCATTGCACGCGGCGCAGATCGTCGGCCTGATCNNTTTTCTGGATGCTGCCGCAGACCTTCATCCTGCCCTTTACCCTGAACATCATGTGCAGCCAGGTGATGCTGATGATCGCCGCGGCGGTGTCCCACGAGGCCTACCAGATGGCCTTCCGCGACGAGCTGACCGGCCTGCCCGGACGCCGCGCGCTGAACGAGCGCATGCAGCGCCTGGGTCGCAACTATGTGCTGGCGATGACCGACGTCGACCACTTCAAGAAATTCAACGACACCCATGGCCACGATGTCGGCGACCAGGTCCTGCGCCTGGTGGCGAGCAAGCTGGACAAGGTCACCGGCGGCGGCCGCGCCTATCGCTACGGCGGCGAGGAGTTCGCCCTGGTGTTCGCCGGCAAGACCATCGAAGAGTGCATTCCGCATCTTGAAGCGGTGCGCGAGATGATTGCCAACTACGCTATCCAGCTGCGCAACCAGGAGAACCGCCCGCAGGATGACCAGACCGGTCGTCAGCGCCGCGGTACGGCGGGGAGTGGCAGCGTTTCGGTGACCGTCAGTATCGGCGCCTGCGAGCGCCAGGCCGAGCACCGCACCCCCGAGGAAGTGCTGAAAGCCGCGGACCAGGCGCTCTACGCGGCCAAGGGCGCGGGGCGTAACTGCGTGATGGCGCATGGACAGAAGGAGCGGCGAGGCGCACTGCGCGTGGCGTGACCGAAACTGACTTGTCAGTCTCTAGATGACCCTATGTGTCGCAAAAGTTGTTCAGTTACACTCCGAGACCTTAGTACCGGCCCCCCAGGGGGCTATCCACGACTCAAGGTGTGAGAGGTTGCCATGGCTGACTACAAAGCGCCGCTGCGCGATATGCGCTTCGTTCTCAACGAAGTCTTCGAAGTTTCCCGGCTGTGGGCACAACTGCCCGGCCTGGCCGAGGTGGTCGACGAAGAAACCGCGATGGCGGTGCTGGAGGAGGCCGGCAAGGTCACCAGCAAGAGCATCGCGCCCCTGAGCCGCGCCGCCGACGAAGAAGGCTGCCACTGGGAAAACGGCAACGTGCGCACCCCGGCCGGTTTCATCGACGCCTACAACACCTACGCCGAAGGCGGCTGGGTCGGCGTCGGGGGTGATCCGGTGTATGGCGGCATGGGCATGCCCAAGGTGATCTCGGCCCAGGTCGAGGAAATGGTCAACTCGTCGAGCCTGGCCTTCGGCCTGTACCCGATGCTGACCGCCGGCGCCTGCCTGTCGATCAACGCCCACGCCAGCGAAGAGCTCAAGGAAAAATACCTGCCGAACATGTATGCCGGCGTCTGGGCCGGTTCCATGTGCCTGACCGAGCCCCATGCCGGCACCGACCTGGGCATCATCCGCACCCGCGCCGAGCCGCAGGCCGATGGCAGCTACAAGGTCAGCGGGACCAAGATCTTCATCACCGGCGGCGAACACGACCTCACCGAGAACATCATCCACCTGGTCCTGGCGAAACTGCCGGACGCGCCCGCCGGGCCCAAGGGCATCTCGCTGTTCCTGGTGCCCAAGCGCGTGGTCAAGGACGACGGCAGCCTGGGCGTGGCTAACGCGGTGAGTTGCGGCTCGGTCGAGCACAAGATGGGCATCAAGGCATCGGCCACCTGCGTGATGAACTTCGATGGCGCGGTGGGATACCTGGTGGGCGAGCCCAATCGCGGGCTGGCGGCGATGTTCACCATGATGAACTACGAGCGGTTGTCCATCGGCATCCAGGGCAACGGGTGCGCCGAGGCGTCGTACCAGAGCGCCGTGGCCTATGCCCGGGATCGCCTGCAAAGCCGTGCGGCGACCGGCGCGCAGGCCAGGGACAGGATCGCCGACCCGATCATCGTCCACGCCGACGTGCGCCGCATGCTCCTGACCATGCGTGCCCTGACCGAGGGCGGTCGTGCCTTCGCTACCTATGTCGGCCAGCAACTGGACATCGCCAAGTACAGCGAGGACGCCGGCGAACGGGAAGCCGCGCAACGCCTGGTAGCCCTGCTGACCCCGGTGGCCAAGGCCTTCTTCACCGATACCGGGCTGGAAAGCTGCGTGCTCGGCCAGCAGGTATTCGGCGGTCACGGCTATATCCGCGAGTGGGGCCAGGAACAACTGGTGCGTGATGTGCGGATCGCGCAGATCTACGAGGGCACCAACGGCATCCAGGCCCTGGACCTGCTGGGGCGCAAGGTAGTGGCTGATGGCGGGCAATCGCTGGCGCTGCTGGCCGGGGAGATCCGCGCCTTCTGCGAAAGCGCGCCGCCCCACGCCGCCGAACTGCTGGAGGCGCTGCAACGCCTGGAAAGCACCAGCCAGTGGCTGCGCGATCAAGCGGGTGCGGATGCCAATGCGGTGGGCGCGGCGTCAGTGGAGTACCTGCACCTGTTCGGGTACGTGGCCTATGCCTACATGTGGTCACGCATGGCGGCGGTGGCGAAAGTCCATCATGCCGACGAGCCGGCGTTCTACGACGCCAAGCTGGCCACCGCAGCCTTCTATTTCGCCCGTTTGCTGCCACGGGTGCTGTCCCTGCAGGCGAGCATCCAGGCCGGTAGTGCCAGCCTGTACCAGCTTGACGCCGGGCACTTCTGAAGGTGAGGGAAAACCGGCGCGCATCTGGCTCGCCGGTTTTTTCCGACCATTGGTCGGTTTGTGCGCAAAAAATCGATTTTGCAGGAGATTTCCTGCAAATAAATCTCCCAACTGATAGTGATTCGCCATGATCTCGGTTCCGAAGGCCCACTACGCAAGGGTAGAATGGCCAAAACCGGGAGTATCAATGAATCAGGCCAGCCCCAGCGAAGACGAATTAAACGCCATCACCGATGCCGCCGCGCATTGGTGCATGCGCTTGCACGCTGGTGACTGCACCGAACAGGAAGAGGCCGAGTTCGCCGACTGGCTGACGGCCAACCCGCTGCATCGCCAGGAATTCGAGGCAATGCAGGATATCTGGATCACTGCCGATCAACTTCCCCGCATCCCGCCTCCCGCCCAGGTTCTGCAATTGCCGGTCAAGCCCCGGCCGCAGCCGCAACGGGCCCGGCACTATGCCACGGCGGCGGTCATCACCCTGCTCGCCCTGCCCCTGGCCGGCTGGATCGGCTGGGACCAGGGCTGGCTGCCCAACGACTACCAATCCGTGGAAAGCACCGACAGCCGCAGGACCGTCACCCTCGGCGATGGCAGCGAAGTCGAACTGAACCTCGGCACCTCGCTGCGCTACATGAACTTCAAGGATCAGCGTCGGGTCACCCTAAGCAAGGGCGAGGCGTTCTTCAAGGTGCATCACGATGTCCAGCACCCGTTCGTGGTGCGTGCCGGTACTGGCCAGACCCAGGTGACCGGGACCCAGTTCAACGTGTGGAAGTACCGCGATCAGGTCAAGGTGACCCTGGTGGAAGGTTCGGTGCTGGTCAGCAGCGACAGTTTCAAGCTGGGCAGTGGCTACCGTCTCGGCCCGGGCATGCAGGCCAGCTATGAAGCTGGCGACCTGGAGCCGAGCCTGAACCAGACCTACGCCAACGACTCCAGCCTGGCCTGGCGCAATGGCAAGCTGGTGATCGACAACCTCACCCTCGACCAGGCCCTGCCGCTGATCAACCGCTATCTCGACAGCCCTCTGCGCCTGGCCGATGCCAGCACCGGCAGCGTGCGGATCAGCGGGATCTACAACACCAGCGACGTGAAGCGCCTGGTGCGGACCTTGCCCAAGGTGCTGCCGGTGTACCTGACCCAGGACAAGAATGGCGACACGGTGCTGAACCGGATTTCGCCGGCGCCCAAGAAGGACTGATATTTCTTCATTGCGGTTACTGGCCTCATCGCTGCGATGAGGCCAGTTACAACACCAGCAATCTTCAGCCCTACAACACCATCGCCGCCACCCACCCCGCCGCCAGCAGTGGCAGGTTGTAGTGGATGAAGGTCGGCACCACGGTGTCCCAGATGTGGTGGTGCTGGCCATCCACGTTCAGCCCGGAGGTCGGCCCCAGGGTCGAGTCCGACGCTGGCGAGCCGGCATCCCCCAGCGCGCCANNCGATGCACACGGTGGCGATCGGATCGAAGCCCAGTTGCACGCACAGCGGCACGAAGATCGCCGCGAGGATCGGCACGGTGGAGAACGACGAACCGATGCCCATGGTCACCAGCAGGCCCACCAGCAGCATCAACAGCGCACCGATCCCCTTGCTGTGGTCGATCCACACCGCCGACGCCTCGACCAGGGTCTTGACCTCGCCGGTAGCCTTCATCACTTCGGCGAACCCCGAGGCGGCGATCATGATGAAGCCAATCATCGCCATCATCTTCATGCCTTCGGTGAACAGGTCGTCGGTGTCCTTCCAGCGCACGATGCCGGACACCGAGAAGATCAAGAAGCCCACCAGCGCGCCGATGATCATCGAGTCCAGCCACAGCTGGATGATGAATGCAGCGGCAATGGCACAACCGGCCACCAGCAGCGTCAGCGGGTTGTAGCTCACCGCCACCTGCTCGACCTGCTCGATCCTGGCCAGGTCGTACACGCGCTTCTTGCGGTAGCTGAAAAACACCGCGATCAGCAGCCCGGCGAGCATGCCGGCGGCGGGAATGGCCATGGCCTGGGTGACGTTGACGCCACTGATGTCCACGCCGCTGCGGGCGACGTTGGCCAGCAGGATCTCGTTGAGGAAGATGTTGCCGAAGCCCACCGGCAGGAACATGTACGGGGTGATCAGGCCGAAGGTGATGACGCAGGCCACCAGGCGGCGGTCGATCTGCAGGCGGGTCAGCACGTAGAGCAGCGGCGGCACCAGCAACGGGATGAAGGCGATATGGATCGGCAGGATGTTCTGCGAAGAAATCGCCACCACCAGCATCAGGCCGATCAACAGCCATTTGACCCTGGCACCCTTGCCCTCGCCCTGCCCATGGAACATCGCCAGGGCCCGGTCGGCCAGGGCATGGGCCAGGCCGGATTTGGCGATGGCCACGGCGAAAGCGCCGAGCAAGGCGTAGGACAACGCCACGGTCGCACCGCCACCCAGGCCGCCATTGAACGCCTTGAGCGTACCCTCCATGCCCAGGCCACCGACCAACCCGCCCACCAGCGCACCGATGATCAGGGCGATGACCACATGCACGCGGGACAGGCTGAGCACCAGCATGATGCCGACCGCGGCAATGACTGCATTCATTCTTTGCGAACCTCTTGAAACGACGAAAAAGCACGAGCGTCGGCGTCAGTTTTGCCCTGGGGCACTGGCCGAATGACGGTCTGTTTTTGGAAGGCGCACACTCTGACGGAGCCCTCCCCCATTGTCAAAGCGCAGCGCCCCAGAGCGGTGCAGGGGTCGCTTCGATGAACGAAAAGGACGCAATTCAATTGAACGTTTGAATAAAGATGCCAGCGCAGCGGCCGATACAGTCGCAAGTGTCTATCTCTCAGGTTTCGAAGGATTTCGCCATGTCGTTCAGACAGCTTTCCATCCAATGGAAGATCACCTTGCTGGCCGGACTTTGCCTCGCCGGCATCGTCACCCTGCTGGTCGGTCTTTCGCTGTACCGCATGGAACACACGACGGAGCTGGTCAAGGCCAGCAGCATGCAGATGCTCACCGAAGCGGCCGAGGGCCGCATCGAGTCCCAGGGCGAAGTCCAGGCGCTGACCATCCGCCGCCAGTTCATGGATGCCTACCAGTACGGCGCCGGTTTCTCCCGCCAGGTGCTGTTCCTGAAGGACCAGGCGGAAAAGCGCTTCCTCGATGCCTTTGACCTGCGCGAGGACATGACCCGCCAGGTGCGTTCGGCACTGCAGGCCAACCCGGACCTGCTGGGCCTGTCGCTGGTGTTCGAACCCAACGCCCTGGACGGCAAGGACGAACTCTTCGCCAACCAGGACGCCCTCGGCAGCAACGAGACCGGGCGCTTCGCCCTGTACTGGTCGCAACCGACACCGGGCCAGCTGACGTCCATGGCCCTGCCGGAAAAGGACATGGCCGACACCAGCATCGGCCCGAGCGGCGAGCCGGCCAACACCTGGTCGGTATGCCCGCGGACCACGCGCAAGACCTGCATCACCGAGCCGTATTTCTATGAAATCGCCGGCCAGCAGGTACTGATGACCAGCATCGTGTTCCCGCTGATCGTCAACGACAAGGTGGTCGCCACCCTGTCCATCGACATCAACCTGAACAGCCTGCAGGCCCTGAGCAAGGACGCCAGCGCCAAGCTCTACGGCGGCCAGACGCAGATCGGCATCATCAGCCCCGCTGGCCTGCTCGCCGGCTACAGCCCGGACGCCAGCAAACTGGCCCAGCGCTACGTCGAGATCGACAAGGACAACGGCAGCGAACTGCTGCGCCTGCTCGGCGACGGCAGCGCGCTGCACAGCATCCAGCACAACGGCCGCCTGAAAGTACTGGCTTCGTTCTCGCCGACACCGGGCGCCAAGCCTTGGGGCGTGCTGCTGGACGTACCGGAAAGTGCGTTGATCGGCCCTGCCGAAACCCTCAAGCAGGAACTCGACCAGCGCAACACCAGCGGCGCCATGATCGAGCTGGGCCTGGGCCTGCTGGCGGCGGTGATCGGCTTGCTG
>DQAA01000378.1:3539-3700 GCA_003523465.1 Pseudomonas sp. | reverse complement strand
GCAGGCCGTTGGCGGCGCCGACGCACACCCGCAGGGGGCATTGGATCTGGGTATGGCCGCGGCGGAAGCGCCGCTCGTTGAGCACCCCGAGCAGGGTATTGAGGATCGCGGTGGAGCCGAGGAATACCTCGTCGAGGAAAACGATATCGGCCTCGGGCAGC
>DQAA01000378.1:0-3449 GCA_003523465.1 Pseudomonas sp. | reverse complement strand
CCCGCCGCACCACCGCGCTCTTCGCCGTGCCGGGCGGGCCGATGACCAGGATGTGTTCCTGAGCCACGGCGGCCAGGACGATCAGCTCGGCGAGTTGCTCCCGCCCTACCAGTCCCTCGGTGGCCACCCGCACGGCCTGGCGGATTTGCGCGGCGGCGCTTTGCAATGCAGCGGACATGGCGGTCTTCCCTGAGCTGAAACGGGGAATCTTGCCTTAGGGAAAAGTGTTGTTACAACCCGGATGGCTCTGGGTTGAGGCTTATGACCCTGTAGGAGCTGGCTTGCCAGCTCCTACAGGGTCCAATCCAGCTCCGGGTCATGGGCTCAGAACCCGAAAACCAGCAACAACTGCCCGTACACATTCCCCCGCGCCGTCCCCAACTGGCTCCCACCCTCCGCGGCACTGCGCGTCGGCTTGTAATAGCCCACCAGCGGCAACACGCTCCAATGCTCATCAACCGCCCATTCGGCATACACATCCAGCTCCCGCGCATCGCGGTTGCCGAGGCTGCGGTCGATGGTGTCGAAGTCATAGAACAATGCGCCGACATTCACACTGTCACTGACCGCCGCCTTCACGCCAAGGTGATGCACCCGCGTATTGCTGTTGAACGGCCCGGCATAGTTGGACGCAACCTCGCCCTGGAACCAGGTCCCCAGCGCCCGGCCATTGCCGTAGAACAGCGGGTCATAGCCCTCGGAAAACCGACTGTAGCGATAGTTGACGCTGGGCTTGCCCGGCAACTGCGAGAAGGTCCAGCCCGCCTCCAGGTACCAGGCACTTTCCTGGCCGCCAGACTTGCGTTCCCAGGCATGCTCCCCCGCCAGAAACAGATCGCTGACCCCGGCATTGCCCTGCCCACGAACGCTGTACAGCTTCATGCCCTTGCGCTCGGGATAGAGGATTTCGGCCAGTTCCTTGTCGGTGTCGCTGACCTTGATCGCCGTCAGCCCGACAGTGCCAACCTCGGCGACATGCTCCAGCGTGGCCACCGACACTTCAGGGCTGGCCTGCGCCGGGTTGTCGGACTTGAGCCACATCAGGTCGCCGCGCCAGCCCTCTTTCCCGCCCCAGCGGACAATGGCGGTCTGGTCGAAGGCCTTGCGCCCGGTGAGGTAGTAGGCGCCGCCGCGATTCACCTCGCCGTCGAGCAGCCCCTTGCCGATGTTGAGCGCGTCGCCCGAGATCAGGAAGCCATCGCCGACTACCACGTTCTGCCGCCCGCCCGAGATTTCCAGCAAGTCGCTGCGCCAGCCGAGGTAGGCGTTTTCAATCTTTGTGGTGCGCTCGTCCCCCACGGTCCAACCCGCCGCGTCACCGTCACCGAAGCTGGCACTGCTGACCCAGTCGAGACCGCCGAACACCTCACCCGCTCCGATCCCGCGGCGCTTGAACTCGACGCCATATTGCAGCGTGGCTTCCTGCCAGTTGACGCTGCCCGGCTCGCGTACGCCGGTCTGTGCATAACTTTCCCGGCTGTGGAAAACCCCGACGGCGCCCTGCACCTTGGTGGACAGTTCAGTGTCGGTGTCTTCATACAACGTGACCGCGCCGGCCAGTGGCGAAAGCGCGAGAAGCAGTGGCAGGGATGCCTGTAGTTGTTGTTTTCGCATCGTCAGTCCCCAGGAAATGTCAGGCAGGAATTTCGCCTTCGGCGTACATGTCGGCGACCACGCGCCACTCACCGTTCACCCGCTGCCAGACAAAAAGGCTCTTCATCGAGAACGCCTCACCCTCCAGCGGCAGCACGCTCCAGGTGACCCAGGTGTAGGCCGCGCTTTCGCCCAGTTCGGCGAGACGGTCGATGCGGATCGAGGCGCCACGGGAGTCGTTGACCAGCACCGCCAGCAACGCCTGCAATTGCTCGGTGCCGTGGTACAGCGCATCGCTGCCGGCACCGGTGATTTCGGTGTTTTCCGTGTACAGCTCGCGAACGATGGCGTTGCCGTCGCGGCGCTCCCAGAGCTGTTGCAGCAGGTCGAGACGGGCTTGCAGGGCATTTCTCAGGGCAGCATCAGGCATGTTCGAATCCTCTCGGTCGAAGTTGGAGGCCCCCGGGTGGGGCCGGTCGGAAAAAGGTGTCGGCGGTCAGCGACGACCGTTGCGGTAGCCGGCGAGCTGGTGGCTGACCTTGCCGAAGGTGCAGATCAGGTTGCGCAGGCTGTCCTTGCCGGGAATCCGCGTGCGCGGGATGGCGCTCATCACGTCCCAGTGCCGCGAGCCGGTGGTCATGCCGTCGGCCACCACCTGGCTGATGACATGGCTCGGCGTTACGCCAAAGCCGGAATAGCCCTGGACGAAGTAGGCGTTGGGCCGCCCCGGCAAGGTGCCGATCTGCGGGAACAGGTTGGCGGTGCATTCCATTGGCCCGCCCCAGGCGAGGTCGATGCGCACCGGTTCAAGGTACGGGAACACCTTGAGCATCAGCTGGCGGTTCCACGCCTTGAGGTCATTGGGGATGTATTCGAGCAGCCGTGTGGCCGAGCCGAACAGCAGGCGGTTTTCGTTGGTCACCCGGTAGTACTCGATGACCGGGCGAATATCGCTGAAGGCGCCGCGAATCGGGCTGATCTGCTGGATCAGCGCGTCCGGCAGCGGCTCGGTGACCAGCTGGAAGGCGTAGGTGTTAACGATGCTCTTGTGCAACTCCGGCTCCAGGCGATCAAGGAAGGCACCGCAGGACCAGAGGATCTTCTTCGCCCGAACCGAGCCCTTGGCCGTACGGATATGGATGGTGTCGCCGTAGGTGACTTCCAGCACCGGGGTGTTTTCGTAGATTCGCCCACCCAGCTCCACCAGCGCCTTGGCCGAACCGAGCAGCATGTTCAGGGAATGCAGATGGCCGTTGCCCATGTGCTTGAGGGCGCAGGTGTAGGCATCGGAGCCAACGATGCTGCGCACTTCGCTGCCTTCCAGATAGGCGATCTCGTGGTTCGGACTGAGTTGCTTGAACTCCTTTTCCCACGCCTGCAGCAGCTTGCCCTGACGCTTGTTGAAGCCGAGGTAGCCGTAGCCATGACGGAAGTCGGCGTCGATACCGTACTTGGCGATACGCGCCTGGATGATGCTCGACCCCAGGTCGCTGATCTCGAAGACGGCCTGCAAGCCGTCGTTGCCGACACTCTTGCGGATCTTTTCCAGGTCGTGGCCGATGCCGGCCATGATGTGCCCGCCGTTGCGACCGGAGCCGCCAAAGCCGAGGTAACGCGCTTCCAGCACGACGACATCGGTGACCCCGCGCTCGGCCAGTTCCAGGGCGGTGTTGACCCCGGAAAAGCCGCCGCCGATGACCACGACCTCGGCGTCCAGATCCTGCTCCAGATCGGGAAACTTCAGGTCGTACTTGCGGGTGGCGGTGTAGTAGGTAGTGGGTGTTTCGACGGACAGCATGGGCTCACCTTGTTCTTGTAATGCGGGAAGCGGTTAACGGGACATCGCGCCTTCGCCG
>DQAA01000577.1 GCA_003523465.1 Pseudomonas sp. | reverse complement strand
GGGCGCGGTGAACAGGCCGTTCTGGTCGATCGTGCCCGCGGAAACGCTGGCGTCGATACCGCGCACGCTCCAGGTCACAGCCGCGGCGACGCTGTCGATCCGGGTCGACAGCGTCTCGAACGATTGCTTGGCGGCGGCCTCGACGTTGACGAAGGTCGGCTCNNGTCGCGGATCGATATGACCGAACAGGGCGAGGTCACCGGGCAGCACGCCGTGGGTCAGCAACAGGGCATTCTGCTCGGGGAACAGCAGGTGGTTGAGGGCGAACAGGTCGAGCTCGACCATTTCGATGCGCAGCAGTTGTTGATGCAGCAGATCCAGCATGGCGTTGACCCGAGCCTCGCACTCGCCGCGCAGGAAGGGCCGGTATTCCATGTCGCCCCCCATCTTCTGCGAAGTACAGGAACGGCTGCTGCCCTCGGCGGCAACGAAGGTCACCACGCTGGTTTGCGGATCCACCTCGGCCTTGAGGACGAACTCCAGCTCGTGGGTAAAACGCACATCGGCGTTTTCCGAATAGTCGGCCCTGGCGACCTGGCGATGGAACTTGAACGAGAACGTATTCACGCTGCGCCAGACGAGCTTGAGCACCCCGCCGGCGGCGACCGTGAGCGACATCGGCGCCGCCCCCGACTCGTCGCTGGCGAACTTGAAGTCCAGCGGCTCGTTGTTGCGCATCGACCAGTTCTCGCCCGCCCCCGGCTCCCACGGGTTCATGTTGTCGATCACCCAGCCTCCGGCGCGGGCCTGGTAGCCACGGGCGATGAGGTCGGAGTCGCTGATCCGCTCCAGTATCAATCCGCGCCCGACATGCCCGACCACGTAGGCATGAATGAACTGGTCGAACACCACGCGGCTGGCCAGCACCAGCGACCCGGAAAACAGCGGTTTGCCGCTTGTGGCATCGCGATCATCGGGAATCAGGTAAGGGAACCCGGATTCGTCACCCGGCGTAATGCCATCGTGGTTGCTGCTGCGGGTGCGCACGAACAAGACCACGGCGCCTTCGCGGTAATTGTCGGAATGCTTGTCGCGACCACCCGGCGCGGCCTGGGTGCGCACCTCGAAATTGCGCGGCGCCAGCTTGTCGTCGGGATCGAAATCCAGCATGCCCAGGCGATAGACCCGGCTGCTGGCCGGCAGGCGCGAAAACAGATCGCCGAAGAAACGGCCCAGCGCCAGTTGCTCCAGCGACGACTCGACGATGTCGCAACTGAAGTCGTAGGCATTGGAAAGATCGAGGATCACCTCGCCATGCTTGTCCACCGAACCGATCACCGCCTTCAGGTCGATGTCCATCACCACGCTGAAGCCATGGGCCTCGGTCACCGCGAAACTCGAAACGATGCGCTGCGGCGCTCGCAGCAACTTGCGGCCGATCATGCCGGAGACCACGTTCATGCTCAGGCGGGCACGGGAGTCATTCAGCGAAGCGTTCTCGAACGACAGCAACGGCTTGCTCAACAGCAGGCCGGTAATGTCCAGGCCGTAGTGGCCGTCGGGGTCGAGGGGCACCAGGGCGTGCAGCCGCTTGAGGAAACTGTTCAGGTTGAACTGCTGGATGTATTGCTGTTCCAGCAACTGGTTGACCTTCGCCCGGTTCATGCTGACCACGGCATCCCAGCCATGGGTGACGGACTTGTCCTGCATGCGTTGCACCAGGGCATCCAGTGAGTGTTCGGACATGATGTTCATCCTGTGGCTGTGCCGCGGTCGCTGCCCCCACGGCAGCGGCCGACCTGGCATGACGCGCGCTATTCGCCCCGGACCTTCAGGGCCGTCTCGCGGATCGAGCGGCTGACCCGCCGGTTGATGTCCTCGTAGAGGTTCAGCGGCAGCGGCAGCACGATGGCCCCCGCCGAGCTGGCGAAGGGGTCCTTGTAGGTCATGGCGATGACGGCAAAGCCGCTGGCATTGGCAGGCTGCTTGTACAAACCGGACGGTGACAGCGTGCCTCCGCCAATGAGCAGTTCGCAGGTGGCGCCGTAGTCATCGGGGTTGTACGGTATGCCCGCCTCGATGATCTGCAACTGCACCTGGCCAGTGGCGGGATCGCTGTCTTTACTGATCGCGATCTGCAACAGCCCGTTGGTATTGCGCACCAGCACCTGCGTTTCGGCACGCGCTTCACTGCCCGGATTGCCGACCAGCACGGTGTCGAGAAAAATCAGGCCCCGGGAGCTGTCGATCGCTCCCGCCGTGTAGGTACATTCCGCACCCTTGCTGGTACTGAGGGTGCCGCCAAGTGCCGGACTCTTGAGGGACCATAGCGGCTCACCGCCGCCAATCGCCTCGGCGTGGAAGCTGACGCTGCTACCCGCCTGGCAGAAATGGAATACGGGATTCACCCCCACCGTGCTGGCCAGGACCGTGACCATCGCCGAACTCATCACGGCCTGACCATCCAGTGTGCCGCTGCCGGTGACCACCGCCACCAGGTAACCCTTGGGCAGGGTGCCTGCGGCAGGCGCCTGGTACAGCCCGGAGGCATTGACGGTACCCACCTGTTTATCGTCCGGGTCGGTGCCGCGCACGCTCCAGGTCACGCCGCTGACATTCGGCCCGAGGCTGAACTGCTCGCTGTCACCCGCCTCGATCGTGGCCTGGCGCGGCGCGATGATCGCGGCGGTGCGCAGCGGGTCGATATGGCCGAGCAGGTTCAGGTCCCCGGGAACGTGGACGTCGGTGAGTTGCAGGGCGTTATGGCCGGGGAACAGCAGGTTGCGGACCAGGAAGGTGTCGATGGCGGAAGGCGAGAAGTTTGCCAGGGCTCGCTCGAACGTCGGGAAGATACGCTTGCGTATTTCGCTGCTGAGAACGTCATTGCCGGACAGGTCGGGGAAGGTAAAGTACTTCAGTTCCTGGTCGGCCTTGAAGCC
>DQAA01000666.1 GCA_003523465.1 Pseudomonas sp. | reverse complement strand
GATGAGGCCCGAGAGAGCAACCAAGATCCAGGAACTTAATTCCCGGTTAATCGCCCCCTCGGACAATGCCTGGGCAAAACGTTTTCCGTTATCCAAGCAAAGGTTTACCCAATGTCCGTTTTCAAAGCCGCAACCCTTTCCATCCTCTTCGCCCTGCCAGTCCTGGCTCATGCCGAAGGCGGCAGCGATCGCGTTCTCGAGTGGCACGCACAATTCCAGCAGGCACAAAAAGAGGCACCGCAGCAGGCGGTAGCCGACAAGAAAGCCGAGCCGGCCACCGACAAGCGCGATTCCTGATCACAGGTCGTAGCGCACGCTCAAGGTGAGGGTCCGCGGATCGTTCACCGAGTAGTACGCCGTACTGCTCGCCGCCGAATACGCAATGCTTTGCGGGTACGCGCGGTTGAGCAGGTTCTTCACCGCAAGGGTCGTGGTCCAGTGACCATCACCACTGCTGTAGCTGGTGGTGGCGTTCCAGAAACTCTGCTGCGGCACTTCGTAGATATCCCCATTCACCGCATTCGCGTAGGACTTGCTCTGGAACTGCCAGTCGGTCCCCGCCACCAGCGCGCCCGGTACGTCCACCGGTAGCGTCCAGTTCAGCCCCAGCGCCAGGTTCCAGCGCGGCGCGAACACCATCCTGTTGCCATCGGCATCCACCCCCGGCCCCGCCGCGTTCTTGAAGTCGTCGTACTGCGCTTCGAGGTAGCCGACGTTCGCCTTCAGGGTCAGGTCGCGGCTGAGCAGCGCGGTGTTTTCCAGTTCCACCCCGTAGCTGTGGGCACTGCCGACGTTGGTGCGCAGGTTGGCGCTGATGGCCGGGTCCCAGGCGTTGGTCTGCAGGTCCTTGTAGTCGTTGTAGAACACCGCGATGTTGCTGCGCAGGCGGCCGTCGAGGTAGTCGCCCTTGAGGCCGGTCTCGTAGGTGATGACGTTCTCCGGATCGAAGCCCTGCAAGGCGGCGAGGCGGGTCGGCGCGCGGTTGTCGAAGCCGCCGGCCTTGAAGCCCTTGGCCACGTAGCCGTACTGGGTGAGGGTGTCGCTCCAGGCATATTCCAGGCCCAGTTTCGGGCTGAACGAGGCCCAGCTTTCGCTGGTTTCGGCGCTGAAGTTCAGGCCGGTGATATCCCGCTGCCGGGTGATCGCGTAGTTCTGGTAGTCGAAATTCTTGTGCTCGGCGGTGTAGCGCAGCCCGGCGGTCAGGGACAGGCGCGGGGTCAGCTTGTAGCTGCCCTGGCCGTATACCGCGTAGCTCTCGGTATCGGTGGTGCTGTACTGGCCGCTGGCGTTGACCCGGTCGGCCGCCACCGAGTAGGTGAGGCTGTCGCGCTCGGCGCGGAAACGCTCCTTGTAGAGGAAGGCGCCGAGGGTGAAGTTGAAGCGCTCGTATTCGCCGTTGAGCTGGAATTCCTGGGTGGCGTAGCGCTGCTTGTAGTGGATCAGGTTGTTTTGCGGGGGCGCAGCGTTGCCGGCGTTGGCCTCGCCGGAGTTGTCGTAGTCCACCGGCTGGTCGAAGGCCGACCAGGCGGTGACCGACTTGAAGCTCAGCTCATCGTCGAAGCGGTAGATCGAGCGCAGCACGGCGCTGCCCTGGTCGAGACGGTTTTTCGGGTCGAGGCTGCTGTAGGTCTTGAANNAGGGCGTGTAGCTGGTGGTGTCGCCACGGTCGAAGGTGCCGGCCAGGGTGAGCTGGGTGTCCCAGGCCGAATCCACCGGGGCCAGGCGCAGCTTGCCGCGATAGGACTGGATATCGATGTTGTTGACGTCCTTGTGCCGGGTGCGGTTGTACACCGTGCCGTCGCGGCTCAGGCGCAGGGCCGAGAAGCTGGCGAACAGGGTGTCGTCCACCAGCGGCCCGCTGACCAGCAGGCGACCGTTGCGGGCGTCGTAGTTGCCGGCGCCGAGTTCGACGAAGGCGCGGGTCTTCTGGTCCGGGTCGCGGGTGATCACGCGGATCGCCCCGGCCGCGCTGTTACGACCGTACAGCGTGCCTTGCGGGCCGCGCAGGACTTCGACGCGCTCGACATCGTTGAAGTCGAGCATCGAGGAAATCGCCCGGGGTATGTACAGGTCGTCGGCGTACACGGCCACGGCGGCTTCCTGGATCGGGTCGGTCTCGCCGATGCCGCGGATGCCGTAGGTCTGGGCACTGTAGGAGATCGACTGGCGGCTGAGGGTCAGGTTCGGCACCCGGCCGGAGAGGTCGCGGATGTTGTTGATCTGCTGGTCGCGCAGGGCGGTTTCATCGAAGGCGCTGATGGCGACCGGGGTTTTCTGCAGGTTTTCCTGACGGTGCTCGGCGGTGACGGTGACGCTGGGCAGGCGTTCTTCGGTTGCGGCGAAGGTGGTCAGGGGGAGGGACAGCAGCAATGGGGGGAGGGCGTGGCGCAAGGCGGGTCTGGGCATGTTGGCTTCCTGCTTTTTTGGGGTTTTCCCTCCCTGAGTGGGGTCGGTCAGTTGGTTTTCTGGTGTGCTTGAGGGCCAATCGCCGGCAACGCCGGCTCC
>DQAA01000405.1 GCA_003523465.1 Pseudomonas sp. | reverse complement strand
CCTACCCCGACATGGCGGCCGGACAGGTCGTGCGCCTGGTCTGGAATGCCAGCAGCGGCCCGCACCACAGCGACTGGATGCCCATCAGCCCGGTGATGGAAGGCAAGGAAGTCGAGTTCTTCCTGAGCCGCGCCAAACTGGCGGAATACCTGGGCGCGGATGTCCGCGTGTCGTACCAGGTGGAAAGCGAGGGCGAGCCGACCCGGGTGTCCGACAACGCGGCATTCCATGTGGGCCAGCTGGACATCGTATTGCCGCTGCCGCAAATCCTCGAAGCCCAGGGCAACGAGCTGAACCCGGACGACGTGCCCAACGGCGCCACCGTGCAGATCGCCGCCACGGCCAGGTTCCAGGAAGGTGACGAGGTAACGGTGCGGGTCATCGGCAATGGCGAGGATGGCAGCACGGTGATCAGCGGCAAGGTTGCGCCCGGCGATGCCGGCAAGGCCTTCAGCGTTACCCTGCCCCACGCGGTGGTCGAGGCCAACCGGAGCGGGCGCTTCGAGCTGAAGTACGAGGTCAGTCGGCAGGCTGGCGGGGAGCCCGAAGAGTCAGGCTCGGTGCACTATTCCGTGGTCAGCGATATCGGCGACGGGCCGTTGCGGATCATGGGGGCGCGGTACAGCGCCAGCATCTTCCGTGCTTGTGGCGTCCCGCGGATGCTCACCGCGCTGCACGACGAAACCCTCAAGCCGGTGCTCGCCGAGTGGCGTTACGAGGGTGATGAGCACTGGACTGCAAGCAGCTATTGGAATGATGACAAGCCCTGGCTGAAGCTCTATGTGCGCAGTGGTTCTGAAACCTGGGAATGCAGCGCGGCCAATGTTTTCGGTAGCGGTCACGTTGCCACCGCTGATGGCCTCTCTGCCTTCGTGGTAATGCGCGACGAGGTCGTGGGCGACGGTGGTCTCGAGGTGGACATGGTGGCGTGGGGGCATCCTGATTACGGCGGTGTACTGGACGGCAACATAGGGCAGCTCAACAACGTCGCGCAGATCAGCGCAAGTGCCGTCTCGTTCTCAGCGCTTTTGCGTGACGGCAGTGTTGTCTGGTGGGGCCAATACGCTGACCAGCAAATCATCCCGGGAGACTTTGACCAGGTCAGGAGCAACGGTTACGCCTTCGTCGGACGCAATGTGAGTGGAGAGCTTTTTGCCTGGGGGCCCTCCTCTCATGGCGTACCGGTCCCAGCGCCCGTTTTGCAGCACAAGGACTACGTCCATCTCTGCGGAGCCTCGGTGGCCTTCGCCGCGATTCGCGAAACCGGGCACGTGGTGGTCTGGGGCGACAGGAATTTTGGCGGGCAGATGCGTCCGGGCCAGGAGCAGTACGACGACATCGTCGAAGTGCTTGGCAACACAGGAGCCTTCGCAGCGCTGCGCGACAACGGCACATCCAGAAGCGTGATCGCCTGGGGCGACCACAGCTATGGTGGCTACGTTCCGGACGAAATTGCCCGCCTGACCAATGTCAGGAAGCTCTGCGCTGCCACGCTCTCTGCCTTCTGCATCCAGCTGGACAGCGGTGAGGTCAGGGCATGGCCCGTTAACAACCCTAGCGGCGACGTGCCGGAATCGATCGAGAAGTTGACCAATGTGGTGGAGGTCAGTGCTACCACACATGCCTTCTGTGCACGGCTGAACGATGGCAAGGTCGTCGCCTGGGGGAACCCGCTGTATGGCGGAAAACTGACACCTGAAGTCGAAAGCAGAACCGACATCGTGCAGGTAGTAGGCAACCTATTTTCTTTCACTGCCTTGTGCAGTGACGGGAGTGTGCTTGCCTGGGGTTATGACCTGACCGGGGGCGACACCTCGGCAGTCGCCGACGAATTGTTCAACGTGCGAGCCATCTACGGCAACTCCACCGCCTTCACCGCCCTGACCAGCGACGGCCGCGTCGTGACCTGGGGCGTTGGCCCCGGTGGCGGCAACAGCGACCGGGTCCAGCCGGAGCTGCACCAGAGAGTCACCCACAGCCGTCTGCTCCCCTCAGCNNCGACGCCCTGAGCAACACCACCCATCGCTACGGAGCACGACCATGACTCGCCAATCCACTCCAGGCGAAGTCCTGGAACTCAGCCCCCTCTACATCCCCGGCCTGATCGAACCCATCCAGACACCCGGCGCCGTTGGCGGCATCAACCGCAACATGATTCACGCCAACGCAGAAGGCCTGCTGGTCATCCTTCAGCCCTACCTCAACATGCAGCAGGGCGACTGGGTGGAGATCTTCTGGGGCAACGACACCGTCCCTGTCGCCGCCGATACCGTGCTGCCCGAACACCTCGGCTCGGGTTTCCCCATCTTCATCTCTGCCGGCCTCGTACCCGAAGGCATCAACGAACTGCACGCCAAGGTCACCCGTGCCAGCAATGGCAATGAAGAGTCGTCCCCGAAAATGGCGATTCTGGTGCGCACCCTGCTCCCCGGCGGCATTGATCCCGAGCCAGGCACGCCGGGGCATCAGAACCTATTGCCGCCCGAACCTGAACTGCCACCCAGCGGCATCATCGACGAGGATGCGGCCAAGAACGGCATCAAGGTTCGCATCCCCGCCTACCCCAACATCCGTGAGTTCGACACTCTCACGTTCAGTTGGGGTGGCGTGCAGCTCCGCCATGAAGTGACCACGGCAGACATTGCCGCCGGCGCGGTCGAACTGTTGGTTACCGAGGACGTAATCCTCGAAGCCGGTGCCAGCGACCAGTTGCTGCTGGAGTACTGGATCTGGGACGAAGTCCATAACCTCGCCAGCGACTGGTCCCTGCACACCTACGTCACCGTCGAAGTCGGCGAAGGCCTGTTCGACCCACCGCTGATCGAAAACCCTGATCCCAATGCCGACCCTTACGACGTTATCGACCTGGAAGACCTGGGCGACGACGACCTGTTGATCAGCGTGATGGTGGTCAACGGCGCCGGCCTGCAAGCCGGCGACCTGATCGCGCCAAAGTGGATCGGCACCACCGCCCAGGGCTTGCCCATCGAATTCAGCCCAGCGCCGGAATCCGTACCACGGGTGCCNNGGTACGGGGCCTGGCCCAGGGCCGGGGGATCGCTTCTTACGCGGTGAGCCGTGGCGGTAATGCGTTGGGCAATTCCAAGCGCGCATTCGTCAACTTTGTCGGCGCAGAAGCCAGCCTGCCGAAACCGATCCTGCCCGATGCCGTGGATGGCGTGCTCGCCCCCACCCTGGCGAGCACCACCCTGATCGTGCCCGGCGCCGCGCTCGAGGCCGGTGACCGGCTGGTGGTGACCTGGCTGGG
>DQAA01000603.1:2057-4607 GCA_003523465.1 Pseudomonas sp. | reverse complement strand
GAAGGCCAGCGGCAGCAGCCGCAATGCTGTTTTCATCATGGGTCAGGAATGCCTTAGAACCGGTTGGCCCGCTTGAGTACCCACCAGGGCGCCATGCTCGATTCCTCGTGCCCGCGCCGCAGGGTTTCATTGAGAATGGCGACCACGCTCCAGCAGCGCAGGGCGTACATCGCCAGGGGGTAGAAGGGCAGCACCCAGATCAGTGCCAGGTCCTCCCGTGGGCGTTCGCTGACCATCAGCATCAGCCCCAGGTACAGCAGGCCGCTCATGGCCAGGTACAGGGTGTAGATCAGCAGCGAATAGAACAGGAACGCCGTCGGCGGCAGGATGAACAGCGCCACCAGGCTGTAGCCGACGATGATGAACGGCAGCACCAGCTGGAAGAACAGCCCGCTGACCAGCAGCATGAGGAAATTCGGCCAGCCCAGCAGCCCCGGATTGAAGGCATGGCGGTGCTTGCGCAGGTAGACGAAGAACAGGTCGCCGTCCCAGCGCAGGCGCTGGTCGAGGAAGCCGCGCAGGGTCGATGGCGCATCGGTATGGCCGATGGCGCGGGGCTCGAAGGGGATGCGCAGGCCGTAGCGGCGGAAGTAGCTCTTGATCCGCAGGGTGAGGTCGAGGTCTTCGGCGGTGTGGGTGTCCCAGCCGCCGATCTGTTCGAGGAACTCGCGACGGAACGCACCGAAGGCCCCGGACACGTTGTTCACCAGGTTCCACTCGGCCAGGCCGATCTTNNCTCCAGCGCCTGGATCCGCGCGACCCACGACTGCCGCGCATTGCGCACCCGCAGGCTGCCGGCCACGGCGGGCACCTTGGGGTCGCTGAAGTGGCGGACCATGCGCAGGACCATGTCGTTGTCGAACGAGGTATCGCCATCGACATTGATCAGGATCTCGCCGCTGCTGTAGGCCAGCCCGCTGTTGAGCGACGACACCCGCCCGCCGCGCTGCCACTTGGCGATGGGCCGTAGCACGCGGTTGCCCGGCAGCTTGTGTTCGGCCTTGAAGCGTCGCACCACCTCGGTGGTTTCCTGGTTGGCGCTGGCGCCGTCGACGATGGGAATGATCTCGATCATCCCCGGATAGGTCTGCTCGGCCAGGCTGCGCAGGGTCAGCTCGACATCCTTGCCCTCGCTGTAGCAGGTGATGATGCACGACACCCGCGGGTACCAGGCATCGTTGCGCGGCACCGCGGTGTGCTCGCGAACGAACCAGCGCAGGGTGCCGAGCAGCACCAGCAGGTTCAGCGGCACCTCCAGCAACAGGAAATACGGAAACACCATCAGGAACAGCCGCCAGTGGCCGTCGGGCCCCTGGATCTCGGCCAGCCAGGCATCGAGGTGAGCGAGCAGGGCGTCCATTACAACTCTCCCGCAAGGCGCGCCATCAGCAGCTCGGCGTCTTCCTTCTCGACCAGGTCGGCAGGGGCCACACAGCCGCTGGTGGTCAGCACGATGTCCTGCAGGTCCTGGCCGACGAACAGCTCGCTGATCTGGTTCAGGCGCTCGGTCACCCGTTCCAGGCCTACGCGGTCGGTGCACATCAGCAGCAGCCAGAGTTGTTCCTCGCTGGTGCGGGTGCAGCGGTCGGTATCGCGGATGGCCACCTGGATGCGTTCGATCAGGGTGTCGAGCAAGGCATGGCCGCGTTGCGGGCCGAGGCGGGCGAGAGCGCTGCCGAGGTTCTTGAAGCGCACCCCGAGCACGGCGAAGGTCGGCGCGCTATGGCGGGCGATCAGTTCCAGTTGCCAGTCGAGCAAGGTCTTGAAGGCATTCACCCCGACCAGGGACAGGCCGCCGAAATACTGGTCGAAATCCCGTTCCAGGCCCTGGCGGGCGCTGAGCAGGCCGGTCTCGGACAGTTGATGGTCGTGGATCTGCCGCACCAGCAACTCGTCCGGCGCATGGTGCTCGCCGCAGTCCAGGCAGCGCGCCTGGATATCGCCATCGACGAAGAACGCCGCGCAGGACTTGCAGCGGTAATTCTCCAGCGGGCGGTCGTAGTCGGTGCCGATATGACGCAGGCGGGTCAGGCAATTGGGGCAGACCAGCACACCGTCCTTGAGGTACTCGGCCTGGGCGCCGACATGCCCGCAGGTAAAGCAATGCAGCGATGGCTCGCGGACGATCTCCAGCGAGGTGCATTCGACGCACACGTCCACGTAATTCAAATGCCCGCTGCCGCAGCGACGGCACAGGCGGATGCGGTCCACCAGGGTGATGTTGTCCAGCAGATTGCGCTGCACCAGGCTCTGCACCAGGGCATGGCCGTTGAGCTGGTCATCGCCCAGGGCGTCGATCAGCGGGTAGTGGTAAAGCGCCGGGGAAGCGGGTTTGCGCAGGGCCTTGAGCTTGCCGGGGGCGCGCAGCCACAGCCAGGCGATCAACTGTGCCTCCGGGCCTTCCGGTGGGCGGCCGCGGTTGAACAGGGCGAGGCGTTCCTGCCACTGGTGGAAGGCTTGCGCGGGGTCGGCGGGGAGCGGGCCGTCGGCCAGGGCATCGGTCAGCGGATGGTCGCCGAGGCAGTAGATCAGGCGCAGGGTATAGGCCGG
>DQAA01000603.1:1058-2049 GCA_003523465.1 Pseudomonas sp. | reverse complement strand
AATCAGGATGTCGAAGGCGGGCTGCTCCAGCAGGTCTTCGAGGGTGGTGAAACAGGTAACGGAGGATGGAAGGGTGAGGTGGCCGGGGCCTATCGCAGCGATGCGGACGGTCGTAACGGTCATCGGACTTTTCCAGAATGCAGGACTGTTTTGTCCGAGCCTGATTCGGCGGAAAAGTTCTACAAGTGTTTGGGTTGTACAAGTTTCATGTACAAATTTCAGGGGTGCATGCCGAGGGTCGGGGAGGCGTCCTTGAGCCAGAGTCGTGCGCCGGTGGGGCCGGCTTTTGCGTGGAGGTCGGTGCCTGCGGGGAGGCGCAGCCAGCTGAGTGTTTGCAGGGTGATGGTGGTGGTTTGCAGGTCGCCATCGAGGACCAGCAATTCGAGGCCGCGCGGGTTTTTTACGGTGATTTCGGTGGTGGCTGGAAGGTCGTGGAACCAGACCTTTTCGTGGTCGTTTTCGAACAGCAATTCACTGCCGTGGGATGGCAGGGGCCTTGCCAGTTGCACCGTATCGAGGGGATGAAACTGGCGCAGGCGGACGAAGATCACGCAGCCGCCGGTGGAGCCTGGCGCATGCTGGCTACCGGGTGGGTTGCGCACGTACGTGCCTGTTGGGTAATGGCCGTGTTCGTCCTCGAAAATGCCTTCCAGCACCACGAACTCCTCGCCGGCGCCGTGCAGATGCGGACTGAAATGGCTGCCGGGGGCGTAGCGCACCAGGGAAGTAGCGCGGGCCTGTTCGCCGCCGAGGCGGTAGAGCGGGCGGCGGTGGACGCCGGGTAGGGGGCTGGGTAGCCAGGGTAGGGTGGTGGCGTGCATCACGGCTGGGAGGGTCAGGTCGGCGTTCAGGTGTTCGTTGAGCATGGTGGGCTCCGCTGGGGTGGCCACGGAATTATCCTCGCGGAAGGATAGTGGCGCGAGTGAGCAATTCTGTGGGCGGGACAAACAAATGCTTTTCGACGCCGGCCTTGTGGGAGCTGGCGTTGCCA
>DQAA01000603.1:655-908 GCA_003523465.1 Pseudomonas sp. | reverse complement strand
GCGCGGGCGGCGCTCGATCTCAACATCGCTGCAAATCTCAAGGCGGGCACCTGGCGTCCCCAACAAACCACCCGGCTACCAGCAGAAATGCAGACGGGCCACACAAGCGGCCCGTTTGCAATCAATTGCCTACCCGGCAACCTCTGACTTCCTGCCTCCCCTCAACAACGACTCCACCAACGCCTGGCAGATCTCCAGCGAATGCTGTGTCGCCCAGGCCAGGCTCTGCATCGGCTTGCTTGCCGACTCGCAG
>DQAA01000603.1:0-632 GCA_003523465.1 Pseudomonas sp. | reverse complement strand
CCATGCTCGCGCCTTCGCAGACGGTGAACAGGGGCGGGTGGGTGCCATTGCAGGTGGCGAAGTGGGTGTGGGCGGTGGTGGGGGGAGCGGGCGGATCCGGTACGGGTTTAATCATTGCTGACTCCTTAGGCTAAACGGAGCCGCCGCACAACGTGACCAAACGATGGGTGGCGACTGTGACACAGGTTGGTCAACCGGGCCTAAGGATACCGGCGCACCCGAAGGTGCCCTGCGCACAGCCGCCATAACTCGATATGCCAGCCATAAAAATAGCGCCCGCAAAATCGGAAATGGAGCGCTTGTACGCTCTTAGACTCAGGTGACCAAACCTGATCGCCGTTTCCAGCGACCGGCGAAGACTAGGCACTGATTTCCAAGAGCGCAATGATTGATAAGGCGCGGGAGTATGCTTGGGAAATGGCCTACAGGAAAGTCGGAAATCGGCTCGGTTTTGTAGCCGTATGCAACACCTTTTTGGGGCTCGGGTAGAATCCGATCCTGAAATGCTATCGGTGGGTCAAGCAGGACGAGTACCGATTCGTTGGATGGGAGGCAACTGCACGCAGGTTGGTCAACCGGTCTCGGAAGCAATGGACCGCCGAACCCTCACGATTACGGTACTGAACCCACCA
>DQAA01000521.1 GCA_003523465.1 Pseudomonas sp. | reverse complement strand
CGCCATTGCCGGGGCCTTGTTGCTGCGCCGCCAGTTGCGTCCGCTGGACTACATGGTCGAGCAGTCCCACGCCATCGCCCGCCGCGAATTCCTCAGCCTGCCGGACCTGCCGCGTACCCCCGAGCTGCGCCGTGTGGTGCAGGCGATGAACCAGATGGTCGAGAAGCTCAAGGCGCTGTACCAGGAGCAGGCCGAGCGCAGCGAGAAGCTGCGGGTCGAGTCCTACCAGGACAGCCTCACCGGCCTGGCCAACCGGCGCTATTTCGAGATGCAACTGAATGCCAGGGTCAGCAACCTGGACGAAGCCCGCGACGGCTATCTGCTGTTGCTGCGGCTGCAGGACCTGGCGGGCCTCAACCAGCGCCTTGGTGGCCAGCGCACCGACCAGCTGCTGCAAGCGGTTGGCCAGCAGTTGAAGGGCATCTGCGCCAGCTTCCCGGAAACCACCAACCTGATCACCCGCAGCCGCGGTGGCGAGTTCGCCGTCCTGGCGCCAGGCCTGAGCCATGACGATGCGATTCGCCTGGCAGAAACGCTGGATGCGGGCCTGCGCGGCATCTCCGATGTCACCCCGTCCGCCTGCATCGGCCTGGCACCGTTCAGCCCCGGCGATGAGCCCAAGGCCTTGCTGCAACTGGCGGATGAGGCCCTGGCTCGGGCCCAGAGCCAGCTCGAACCGTCCTGGGTGTGTCTGGAGCAGGGTTCCGCGTCCCAGGCCAGCGATACCCATCGGCAGTGGCATACGCTGCTGGACGACGCCCTTGCCCAGGGCCGCTTCGAACTGTTCTTCCAGCCGGTGGTAAGCAGCAACGACCTCGACCGCGTGCTGCACTACAAGGTGCTGTCGCGGCTGATCGACGAGCATGGCGAAACCATCGCTGCCGGTCGTTTCCTGCCGGCGCTGGAGCGCTTCGGCTGGGCCACGCGGCTGGACCTGATGATGCTGGAGAAGGTCCTCAAGCAGATGCACGGCCATGACCAGTCGCTGGCGCTGAACTTATCGGCGACCACCGTGGCCAACCCCGCCAGCCTGCAAAAGGTCTTCGACCTGCTTGGCCAGCACGCGGTCCTTGGCCCGCGCCTGACCCTGGAGATCGCCGAAGAACAACTTCCCGAACAGGCCGTGCTGAAACAACTGACCCGGCGCCTGCGCGGCCTCGGCTTCGGCCTCAGCCTGCAGCATTTCGGCGGTCGCTTCAGCATGATCGGCAACCTTGCCCATTTGGGCCTGGCCTACCTGAAGATCGATGGCAGCTACATTCGCGCCATCGACGAAGAACAGCACAAGCGCCTCTTCATCGAGGCGATCCAGCGCGCCGCCCACAGCATCGACCTGCCGTTGATCGCAGAGCGCGTGGAAACCGAAGGGGAGTTGCGGGTGCTGCGGGAGATGGAGATCCAGGGCGTGCAGGGCCGGCTGGTAGGTGAACCGGCACCCTGGCAATGAAACGTGGCCCTGTCCATAGGGCCCGGGGCGTCAGATCAGACCGCCATGCTCGTCTTCATCGATCAGGTTGTTCAGCCCGCCCAGTGCCGCCCGTGCGGTGTTGCGGTTGAGCAGCTTGGCCTGGGCGCCCGGCGGCAGGTCGGTGATGGTGATCACGCCCTTGGTGGTCAGTACATCGATCAGGTCCTCCAGCACCCGGATCATGTCCAGGTCGCTCTGCTTGAGCTGCTTGAGGCTGTTCTCCACCACATCGTCCGCGAACCACTCCTGAACCTCGGCATGGTCGGCCGGGAGCATTTCCGTCGCCTCGGCAAAGGCGGCCGCTTCGACCCGAAGCATCTGGCCTGCCGCATCGCGTTGCACGTAGAACATGGTGTTACCTCGTGTCTGTGAATCCATCGTCAGCAGCTTAGGTCAGTAGCGCTTCAAGCGGCGCACGAGTATGCGTCGCCGTGACGCAACAGGCAAAATCCGTTGACGTGCGCCGACCCCGGAGGGTCGGCGCCGGCTTCGTTATCAACTGTTGTTATGGTCGATCTTGATGGTCGGGTCGGCGCCGCTGATCAACGAGTTGATCGAGGTCGTCGACCAGTTCACCCCTTCCAGCTTGATCGTCACGTCGGCATTGGCGATGCCGCCGGTGGCGTTGAGCTTGCCTTCGCTACTGACCTGCAGGGTCGACTCGCCGTTCACCGTGGTGATCTTCAGGTAGTTGTCGATGGTGGTCCCTTTCTCGCCCTGGAGCAGGTCGCTCAGGTCGAGGCGGTCACCTTCGGTCGGCTTGAAGTCCTTGATGATGTCGTTGCCGGTATCGCCTGCCTTCCACACGAAGGTGTCGGCGCCGCTGCCGCCGGTCATGGTGTCGTTGCCCTTGCCACCGAACAGCAGGTCGTTGCCCTCGCCACCCAGCAGGGTGTCGTTGCCGGTACCGCCGAGCAGGATGTCATTGCCCTTGCCGCCGTCGAGGGTGTCGTTACCGCCCTGGCCGAAGAGAATGTCGTTGCCGTCGCCACCGAACAGCTTGTCGTCGCCGTCGCTGGTACGGGAAATGTCGAACTCGCTGATGTGCTCGGTGACGTACTGGTGCATGGCCTTGCTGTCCACCGCGCTGGCATCCACGCCGGTCTGCTTGGCGACGTAGCTTTGCAGCGCTTCGACCCCGTTGCCCGCCACCGACGGGAACATGATCAGGTCGCCGAACACGATGTCGTTGCCGTCGCCGGCATTGACCGTGTCGTTGCCCGGCAGCGTTGCCTCGGTATGGCCGAGGATGGCGTTGGCCAGGTTGCTCGCGTCGATGTTGGTCTGTGGCACGCCGTCGGAGTCGTACGGCTTCAGGTCGTTGGTATTGATGTCACTGCCGATGCCGATGGCCTCGATGTTCGGCGACAGTGCCTTGAGCACCGCGAAGGCGCTCTTGGAGTTGGAGGTGGTATCGGAGTCGGCATAGCTGCCCTGGCCGGCCAGGCTGGACAGCTCGTAGGTACCGTCGCCCTGGGCATGCAGGCTGCCGCTGAGGGACGAGAAGTAGCTGCCGTTCTTGTACAGGTTCAGGTTGCCGCTGCTGTCGATGGTCAGGCGGTTGCTGCTGTCCAGGTTGACGTTGACCACCTGGCCGATCTTGTAGTTGATCGAGCTCAGGTAGCCGTCCATGGTCACGTTGGCCTTGCTGCCGCTGTAGGTGATCAGCGTCGGGTTGGTGCGTTCGCCGGTCTGGTAGTAGGTCGGCTGGCCGTCGGTGATGAAGAAGGTCTGGTTGTTGCCGGTCACGCCGGCGTCCTTCAGGTTCTGGAACCAGTTTGCCGTGGTCTTGAAGGCGTCCTCGTAGTTGGTACCGCCGTTGGCCGTCATCGCGTTCAGGGCATTCTTCAGTGTCTGCAGCGCGCCGCTGTCGGCCAGGTTGACCGCAACGGTGGACTTGACCTGCGTCGCGAAGTCCACCAGGAGGATGTTCACCGTACCGGAGCTGGCGCCCTGGACGCTGTTGGACAGGGTGGTGAAGACCGACTGCAGGGCCTTCTGTGCCGCATCCACCGAGTCCTTCATGCTGCCCGAGCTGTCGACGATGAATGCCAGGTTGTAGTTCTGCCCGGCGACCACGTGCAGGCCGTTGATATCGGCGGCGATGATGTCGTTGCCGTCGGTACCGGTCCAGGTGTCGCTGTCGGCGGTGGCGTTGGTTGCCACGGCGTAGGTGTCGCCGTACACGGTGACCTTGATGGTCCCCGGGGTGGTGGCGCTGCTGCCGTTGATGCCCTCGGTGGAAATCGCGCTGACCGCCACGTTGAAGGTGCCGGAGTAATACGCTGGCGGCTTGATGGTCAGCGAGTTCAGCGTCCAGCCGGTGACGTCCACCAGGCCGCTGCCCACGGTGACGCTGTGACCGGCGCCGTCGCTGATCACCGAGCCGGCCGGGATGCCGCCGAGCTTGACCGCCAGGGTTTCCGAGCCGTCGGTATCGGTCAGCGCCGAGCTGATGC
>DQAA01000618.1 GCA_003523465.1 Pseudomonas sp. | reverse complement strand
GATCGAACCGGCACCGCCCCCCACTACAACTGCACCTTCTGCGGGCCACTCTGCCGACGCGCCGACAAGGCCCCGGGACGATGGGGCCCCGAGCGAGGCATCCGCAGCCAGCCCTGCGGCAGCGAATGGCGGTCTGCTTGACGAGCACATCATCTCTCCGGCACCCACGACGGAGCGGCTCCAGTCCATCCAGCGCATGGTCGCCGACCAGTTGGGCGATGCGCTGCCGCCCGACTTCTCGGCCAACGTCTTGNNTGCAGTCGATTCCCGTGCAGGCCGGTGGCCTCTATCCCATCTCGGACATCTGGTATATCGACCCTGGCCTCGACACACCCGACCGCCTGCGCATCCACATCGCGCAGTTCGCGCGCGAGATCGCGGGCGAGGCCGACCTGGACGCGTGTGTCGAGGATCGTTCTGATGGCATCGGGTTCACGTGTCGTGCCCCAGCCCAGGCTTCGTCGCCGCTCGCACGCGCCGTGCTCGCACTACTGGTTTCCCTGGCCGGTCAGCAGCCAGCCGGCGTCGGCTTGGACAGCGGGCAACTCATCACAGACCTGCCAGCGCTGTTGCACGGCCAGGGTCAACGTCGTGACGGCGGGGCCCGGCGATTGAGCGACACCGCGCTGGTCAAGCTGTTTCGTCTGCTGCGGCTGGGCCGGCGCCTGCTGGATCTGGAAGCCGGCGCTGTCGGTTCTGGGATCTGAGCGAGGGAGGCCTGCATGTCCGCACCGAACCCACTCAACCAGGCCGTCATCGCGCAGGCACTCTACGACCTACGCAACGGGCAACTGCGTCGCTGCAAGGCGATGGGGTTCGGCGAGGAAGAGCTGGATGCGCTCAAGCATCCGGCGCTGATCAGCGTGCTGGCCAATGCCAACGTCTCCTGGTGCTCTGTCTCGGTGAACCGGGAAGTGCTCCGGCGATTGCTCAAACAGGCGCAGGACGTGGAGAAGGAGATCGCCACCGTCGATCGCATGCTGCGCCTGGGTGCCAGTACCGAAATGGTGAGCCGCTTCTACGGGCTGACACATCAGGAAGTCGCACTTCGGCGCGAAGTTCTCGGCCTGCCCAAACGCAAGGGGCGCCATCCGGTTCTGGACGAGGAGCAGGACACCGAGCTGTGGCGGCGCTGGAAGGTCGTGACCAGCAGCAGGAACGTCGAGCTGGAGGATGAGACCTCGGTTCTTGATGCGGCAATGGACCTCGCCGAAGGCATGGAGCTGCCGCTGTCGGTGGTCTGGGCTGCGATCAAGAACTGGATCGATCAGGGACTGGGTTGAATCATGGCCGTGGACGACGCTGCACCACGAGCACCACGCCAAGGTCCGGTCGCCCTCGCTGATCTGTTCGACAGCGCGCTGAAAGACCTTGCACCGAAACCTCGCCCACTAGCACCGGCTCCCGCCTTCGCATCCGCGACGTCTCCTGTGTCTGCAACCGGCGACGGTTTCCTGTTCAGTGGAAATCGGCACGAGAGCGTGCCGCGACGGCTGTTCCTCGACCGACGCCTGACGCCGCTGGAACGCAATGCCTGGCAAGTCTTCCGGATGATGCTCAACGAGGATGGCGTCACGGCGTTTCCGACGTATGAGCAACTTCGCCCGTGGCTCGCGTCAATGCCCTGCGCCGGACAGGCCTCCCACGAGACCGTGGCACGGGCGCTGACGCTGTTGCGCCTGACGCGCTGGTTGAGTCTCGTGCGCCGCAGGCGCGACCCCAAGACCGGGCGCATCCTCGGCAACCTCTACGTCCTGCACGATGAGCCCCTGACCCCGTTCGAGGCGATGCAGCTCGACCCGGACTACCTGCAGCTCGTCAGCCAAGCCCTGGGCCATTCGGCCAGGGCCGTTCAGGTCGTGGGCTTGCACACGCTCAATGAGATCGCCGAAGACCCGCTGCTGTCTGGCCGCATGCTGCCCTCGCGGCTGCAGGTCCTTGCCGAACGCCTCGCAAGCCAAGGCATTGGGTCGCAGGAGAGTTATCCACAGGAGGACACGGTTCACGATTCCGAAGAAGGGGCGCCGAGCCTTCTTCGGAATTCTGATCGGCCCTCTTCGGATTCCGAAGCAGGGCCAAAACACGCAGCAGACGGCGCTCTTCGGAATCCGAAACAGGACCGTACTGTACGTAGTAGTCGTATTAATGAAGTACGTACTACCGCGCGTGAGCGTGGGCAGGCGCGCGCGATGCCGGGAGTTCGTCTGCCTGATCGCTTTCTCGGCTTGAAAGATGAACAGCAGGCCGGCGCCATGGTGGCATTGCAGCAGGTCGATGCCCCGCTACGCCAGGCCGTGCTGGACGAATGGGCGGATCGCTGTCGTGGCAGCACCATCCGCAACCCGGCAGGCTACCTGTTCGGCATCATCCAACGTGCCATCCGTGGCGAGTTCAACGCATGGGCCAGGCAAGCTGGGTCAGCACCGCCACCTGCCCCTGCACGAGATGCACCGCCTGAGCCACCGCGCAATGTAGTTCCGCCCGAGGTAGCCCGGCAGCACATCGACCGGCTGCGCGACCTTCTGCGCAGTAGCTGAGCGCGACGAGCGACAAGGGCGTGAAGCAGACGCCCGTGGCCGTCAGTAGAGCTATCCCCTGGGGATAGATGTGATGCAAGGCGTAACACCGAAAGACACAGGCTGGGTGCTTCTGTCCACGGTGCTGCAGTGGCGTCCGGTTCCTGAGCGCACCCACCATCTGCGCGAGCAGCGCTCTGTGGCGTTTGATGGAGCTATCCCCTGGGGATAGCTCGCATTGCGGGCCGCCACCACCACGACAACCGGGGACCAGTTCATTTCGGTTTGTTGACTGACTGCCTTCCGCTGCATGCCGATCCTGACCGCTCCTTTTCCCAAGCGAGCGGACACCATGGCAACCAACGAACCTCTGCAACTCAATCTCGGCTCTTTGCGCAGCGCGATGTCGCTGACGCTTCACACCCACCACGCATCGCGCATCTGGCATGGCCGCGCCGCCGCCGAGGGGCGACCCGGCATCGTCGGCCTGAACGGCTACATCGCCGTGATGAACAAGATGAAGCGCGGCTCGGAACAGGATGACCCGTACAGCGACTGGTGGATGTTGCGCATCGAGGAAAAGCTCGACCAGGCCAAGACCACGTTGCAATCGCTGCGCGAGCAGGTGGACCAGGCATTGGCCGGCGTGCCAGCGGCGTTGAGCCTGGGCGAGAACCTCAACGTGCAACCGGTGAAGCTCCCCTTGTTCGTGAACGCGCAGCTCGGCTTTGCCGCGGTCTATCTCCTGGCCGACTATGACGACATCGCCCGCAAGCTGATCCTCGCCCATCACACCGCGCTGATCGATCGCTCGACATTGGAGCGGTGGCTCAACGAAGGCGCTCACACGCTGCGCAGCCTGTTCAGCCTGGCCCAGCAGTACCGCTACTCGGGATGCACCCGCGACGACTTCGCGGCCAAGAACGCCGCAGCGCGGGCGGCGCTGGAGAAGTTCGGCGACTTGCCGCAGGACGTGCTCGAAGGCGCTCGCCGCT
>DQAA01000616.1 GCA_003523465.1 Pseudomonas sp. | reverse complement strand
GTGTCGATCGCCAGGGCGGCGTCCAGGGTGAACCCCAGGCGCGCGCTGGCCAGGCCATTCTTCAGCAGTTCCGGCAGGCCGGGCTCGAAAATCGGGCAGTGGCCTTCGGACAGGCTCGCCACACGTTGCGCGTCGACGTCGACGCAGGACACCGCATGGCCCACCTCGGCGNNCGGCGAGGCAGGCGGCGAGGGTCAGGCCGACGTAACCGGTACCGAACACTGCAACTTTCATAAGACACTCCCTTTTCAGCTGGATGCAGTTCCTCGCGCCGCGCAGGGCGGAGCAATGGGCAGAAACATGGCAGCGCCGGATGACAGTTGTATGAGTGCCTGATAGGCGTTCCAGCGTGGCTCCTTCAGTTCCGAGAGGGCGCATCGCCCCGGGTCTCGGAACCAGGCTACAAAATCCGTCAACTTTTCCCCTGTATCAAAGCGCAGATGGCTGGTCGTTTTGCCAGAAGCCACACTGCTAACCTCGCGCTCCGAAATGCCCGGTACGCGAGGTCCGGGTGATGTTTCATCCTTCTGGACCACTCCATGAAAAAGAAATTGATTGCCCTCGGCGGCGTATTCGCGCTCGGCGTTGCAGCCTGTACCTCAATCGCCTGGTACACCGGAACCTTGTTGCCGGGGCGTGTGGATGACCTGCTGGTACAGGCCAACGAGCAATTGCGCGTAGCGCTGGGGCATAACGGCGAGGCCAGGATCGAGTTGCTGTCGCTTGATGCGCGTACCTTTGGCAGTGATGCCCGGTACCGGGTGACCTACACGGCGGCAGGCAAGGAGCCGGTGCAACTGGAGTTCGCTGATCGCATCGAGTACGGACCCTTGCCATGGTCGAGAGTCAAGCGCTTGCAACTCTTGCCGGTCATGGCGGCAAGCAATCTCTCGCTGGTTGAAACCGAAGCATCTGCCGCCTGGCTTGCCACGATGAAACACGAGGGCTCTTTGCAAGCCCAGCTCAGTGTGGATTACGGCGGATCGATAAGCAGCAGCGTCGAATTGGAGTCGTTCGGATTGGAGGAGGGTGGACTATCTGTCTCCTTCAGTGGAGTGAGACTGTATCTGGACTCGACCAAGGAGGAGGAAACCGCGCGTATCTCCGGCGTAGTGGGTCTGATCAGAGCTCACAAGAAGGAAACAGGCATCACTTTCGATCTGAAGGACATCACGGTGAACGCCCAGTTGGGGGCCGGTGCCGATGGCCTGCGGACAGGCTGGGTAGCGACGAGTGCCAGCGGTGCCGAGGCCAGGATGGCTGGTCGGGTAATGTCACTTGGCAGGGTGACGCAAGAGGATACCTACCAGGTTGCGGAAGACGGCTATTCGGTACGGCAGGTGTTTAGTGCTTCAAATGTCAGGGCTGAAAGCATTTCGATCGGCAGTGCCCGATTGGCGTGGCGTGTAGAGGGTCTGGATCCGCTTGCGTGGAAGGATTTCTTGCAAGGGCCGACCGGGGATGACTTCGATGCGGTTGTGTTGCGCCTGCTGGCGAGCAATCCGAGAGTGGCGCTTGAGGAGTTGTCTCTGAAATCTCCACGGGGTGAAGCTCGGGCTGACTTGGTTGCCCAATTGCAATCCCCGGGTGTCGAGAAGATTTCATACGATGACCTGATTGGACAGGCGGTTGGATCGGTACAAGCCAATTTCAATGTTTCCAAAGCGCTCATCGATCATCTGGGGCACTACTTCGAAACGCCCCGCATGCAGGTTATGGGCTGGCATGGTCAACGCACGACCCTGTGGGAAGAGCTTTCGGCGGCTGCCCGAAGCAACCCTCTCCTGGCGGTGACCGATGATGGTGTGCTTATGAACCTGCGACTCGCCAAACCGGATGACGTCGAGCTTAATGGCAAGAAGTTGTCCATGGACGAGTTTGCCGAAATGTTCGGGCAAGGCTCGGCCCATTAGATTGCTGCGCGAATTGCACTGAATCCAGCGTNNACTGCTACTCTCGCCCCCTTGAAGGCCCGGCCCCCTGTGTCCGGGCCTTCTTTTTCAAGGAACGCAACTGGATCACTTCATGAAGAAAGCACTGGTAGTTATTGGCGGGCTGGTTGTAGTGGGAGCGGCCTGCACGTCGGTCGCGTGGTACACCGGCAAGCAGTTGCCCGAGGTACTGGAGACCTCCCTGGCCCAGTCCAACCGGCAACTCGCCNNGCTGTCGCTGGAGTCCGGCGTGTTCAGCAGCGAAGCGCGCTACCGCGTGACCCTCGACGGTGCCGAGGGCGAGCATGTGCAGCTGGATTTCATCGATCACCTCGAACACGGCCCGTTCCCTTTGTCGCGGATCAAGCGTGGGGAACTGGCGCCGGTGATGGCGGCGAGCAATTACGCACTGGAAAAAAACCAGGACAGCGCGCCCTGGTACGCGGTGACCGGCGAGAAGGCGCCCCTGTACGGCAACCTGAGCGTCGGCTATGGCGGAGCGATCCGCAACGAGCTGCAAATGGCGCCATTCGAAGCCACTGGCGAAGACGGCTTCTCCCTGTCGTTCTCCGGCCTGACCCTGCGCATGGAGTCGACGCTGGAAGGCGAGAACCTGCGCTTGCAGGGCGAACTGGGCCGGGTCGCCATGGCGATGGGCGCCGATGCGCCGATGAGCATCACCCTCAAGGGCATTGACCTGTCCACCGACCTCACCATGAGCAGCTACGGCTATTTCGTCGGCTCGATGAACCTGGATGTGGCGGAAAGCGCCCTGTCGTTCGGTGACAATCAGTCGCTGCGCTTCGGCAAGTTCGAGCAGCGCGATGTCTACCGCATCGAGGACGGCGGCTTGTCGTTGAAGCAGGCGGCCAGTCTGGCGGATATCAATCTCTCCGGTCACGCGATCGGCAGCGCGCGGATGGCCTGGAACGTGGAGCGCCTGAACCCTGAGGCGGTGGGTAGCCTGGTGGCATGGTACGAGCAGAATCTGCCGCAGTTGCAGGCCATGGCCCTGGGCGTGACGCCGGATACCGGTGCCATGATGCTGGATGACCCGCAGTTGCAGGCGCCGTTGCTCAAGCTGCTGGCCGGTGGCCCGCGCATCACCCTGCAGGAGCTGTCGTTCAAGACGGCCAACGGCGAGAGTCGCTTCGATCTTGACCTGGACCTGTCCGGTCAGGGCCTGGCCGGCATTCCCCTGGAGCAGGCCTTCGCTCAATCCGTGAAGTCCTTGCAGACCAACCTCAAGATCTCCAAGCCAATGATCGGTGACCTGGCCGCTTTGCGCGCCACCCTCGAAGGGTTGGACGCCGGGCAGGTGCGCCAGGCTGCGGCGACCGGCGAAATGGCCGGGATGATCGCTGCGCAAAGCCAGATGGCCACGGTCAAGGGCGACGATATCCTCGTGCAACTGGGTTATGCCGACGGCATGGTGAACTTCAACGGGCAGAAGATGACCGTCGATCAGTTCGCTGCCCTCGTTCAGCAACGCACCGCTGGATTCTCCGGCGCCGTGCAGTAACCTCGAATCGGGCGGGCGGCGTGNNCGTCGCCCGCCCGCTGTAGCGGGCAAAAAACTCTTTAGAATTCATCCGATTGTCTGTAGCCTTCGGCGCTTCATAAAACCGAGGTCGCAGCGGACTTTTGCCGCCCTGGCAATGCCGAGCTGTAGCCCGATTTGTCCGTGCCCGATGATACTCTCGACTTACGCGCATCAGCGCCTGCAGGTCTTGCGAACATGACGCAGATTTCCGAACGCCTTCTGGTCCAGGCTCACCTGGACGCCAAGCAGCCCAAGCCCCTCACCCCGGAACAAGAGGCCGAATACCGCGCCGCCATCGCCGCCGAACTCAAGGCGCAGGATGCAGTGCTGGTAGCCCACTACTATTGCGATCCGGTGATCCAGGCCCTGGCCGAGGAAACCGGTGGTTGCGTGGCCGACTCCCTGGAAATGGCCCGCTTCGGCAAGAACCATTCGGCGAGCACCGTGCTGGTGGCGGGCGTGCGCTTCATGGGCGAGACGGCGAAGATTCTCACCCCGGAAAAACGCATTCTGATGCCGACCCTGGACGCCACTTGCTCCCTCGACCTGGGTTGCCCGGTGGATGAGTTCTCGGCGTTCTGCGACAAGCATCCCGAGCGCACCGTGGTGGTCTACGCCAATACCTCGGCGGCAGTGAAGGCGCGGGCGGATTGGGTAGTGACCTCGAGCTGCGCCCTGGAAATCGTCGAGAGCCTGATGGACAACGGCGAGACCTTCATCTGGGGCCCGGACCAGCATCTCGGCCGCTACATCCAGAAGCAGACCGGTGCCGACATGCTCATGTGGGACGGTGCCTGCATCGTTCACGAAGAGTTCAAGTCCCGGCAACTGGCCGATATCAAGGCGCTGTACCCGGACGCCGCGATCCTGGTGCACCCGGAGTCGCCGGAAGCGGTGATCGAGCTGGCCGACGCGGTGGGTTCCACCAGCCAGCTGATCGCGGCGGCGCAGCGCATGCCGAACAAGCGCTTCGTGGTCGCCACCGATCGCGGCATCTTCTACAAGATGCAGCAGTTGTGCCCGGACAAGGAGTTCATCGAGGCCCCGACCGCCGGCAATGGCGCCACCTGCCGCAGTTGCGCGCACTGCCCGTGGATGGCCATGAACACCCTGGAGCGCACCTTGCAGTGCCTGCGTGAGGGTAGCAACGAGATCTTCGTCGAGCCGGCGCTGGTGCCGCAGGCGATCAAACCGTTGCAGCGGATGCTGGATTTCACTGCGGCAGCGCGGTTGAAACTGTCGGGTAACGCTTAGGACCTGACACGCAACGGCCCCTGTCGGGGCGGGNNCCGCTCCCACAGGGGCCGCGTCGTTTATGTCTTTTGAACAGTCAGCGCATCATGTCCTTGACCATCCGCTGCTGCTCCAGCATGTCCCGCTGCCGTGCATCGATTCGCGAGGCCAGCTGGAAGTTGTTGCCGGCCCGCCGCTTGGCGTAATCCAGCTGCTGTATCGCCTGGTCGAAATCACCGGTCAGGGCGAAGAACTCGGCGCGGGCCTGGTGCAGGCCGATGGTGTTGCCGGAAAGACCGCGGGCCTCGGCCAGGTCGTACCAGATATCCGGATCGTCGCCACGGTCCTTGACCAGCACTTCCAGCGCCTTTTCCGCTTCGGCCGGCTTGTTCTGCTTGATCAGCAGGTCGGCGGCCACCTGTTTCAGCGGGTAGTTGCCCGGATACAGCTGGCGCATGCGCTCGGTACGCTGTTGGGCGTCGGCCAGGCGATTGTTGGTGATGTCCAGGTCGATCTGCGTCAGGTTGTAGGTGATGTCGTTCGGCGCCTTGGCCAGCAGCGGCTTGAGATTCTCCCGTGCTTCGTTGAGCTGGCCGCCCTTGATCTGGGCCAGGGCCAGGCCGTAGCGGGCCGCGTCGAGTTTGGGATTCTCGTCCAGCTGCGCACGGAAGCGCTTGGCCGCCAGGCCCGGCGTGCCTTCGTAGAACAGTTGCACACGGGCGCGCATCAGCTGATAGCGGGCGCTGTCCTCGACACCTCCGGCGGGCGCCTGCTCGGCACGGTTGCGGGTGTCGGCGATACGGCTTTCGGTGACCGGGTGGGTCAGGAGGAATTCCGGCGGCTTGGCGTCGAAGCGGTACTGGCGCATCAGGCGCTCGAACATGGTCGGCATGTTGCGCGGGTCGTAACCGGCCTTTTCCAGGTTGAGGATGCCGATCCGGTCGGCTTCCTGTTCGTTCTGCCGGGAGAAGCGCCGCTGTTCCTGGATGGCGGCGGCCTGGGTGCCGGCAATGGCGGCGATACCGGCGTCGCC
>DQAA01000134.1 GCA_003523465.1 Pseudomonas sp. | reverse complement strand
GCTGCCGGACTCCGGTACGCCGTCGGCGATGACCAGCACCTCGCGGATGTCCACGCGGATATCGGCGCGCAATACCAGGGCCAGGTTGACCCGCAGCCGCTGCACATCGAGGAAATACACCTGGTAGATTTCCGGCCGCGCCAGGGTGCCGGCCTGCCACANNAACTGGTCCGGTACGTCCAGGCGCGTCACCAGTTGCGCGGACGCCGGCGGCGTGCCCGCCTCCTGGATCACCACCAGGTCGTTGACCCTGGCCAGTTGCAGCAGGCGCGTACGCCATTTGCTCTCGGCATTCGCCGAGGTGCCCTGCATGTTCCAGGTCGCCAGGCGCAACTCCAGGCCCACGGTGGCGCCACGGAAACGACCGATTTCCATCTGCGGCGAACCGGCCTGGTCGCGAATCCGGCAGTGGTAATAGTCACGCAGGCCGCCCTGCAGGCGGATATGCGCGTGCCAGGGCCCGAAAGCGGCACCGACGATGACCTGCAAGGCGCGCAAGGGATCGCCGACATCCAGCAGCAGCGGCGCGCCTTCCGCCAGCAGGCCGTTCATGGTCAGCACGTAGTGCAATCGGTACAGCACCAGCAACAGGGCAAAGCCGTCACGGGCCGGGCTGCGGCTCAACGGCCCGATGATCGCCGGGTCGTGGTAAAGGCGCCGCAGCAGCTGGCTCAAGCGTCGGGCCAGGCGGCTCTGTTGCACCTGGTTGGCGCTGCGCATGTATTGCCGGGAAATCACATAGGCCAGGTACGAGGCGCTGGCCCGCGCATCGAGCGGCGAGGCGGGCAGCAGTTCGAAGATATCCACGAGGATGACTTCAAGCTCGTTGAAAAACACATCGTCAGCCAGGCCAACGATCAGATGGCTGTCGATGTAGCTGCGGATGGCGTTGTCGAGGGGCATGGCGTGGGCTCTCCGGAAGGTCAGGGCTGGCCGCGGTACAGCACGTGCAAGACACCGTCGAGCACTGCCGCCCCCATGCTTTTTGCCGCCCCCACGTTGGTACTGACGGTCGCCGGTCCGAGCACGTTGCCATCGTAGGCGTACTGATGGATGTCGTAATAAGGCGTCCCTTGCTTGTCGCTGAACAACAGCTTGAGCAAGCCGTTGTGCACCACCCCTGCCGGCGAGTGATGGAAGCTTTCCTCGAACAGGCGGCGGCTGCGGGTCCAGTGCTCGTCGCCGTCGAACTTGATCAGGAAGAAACCGCCGCTGACATCCTTGTAGATCAGGTGGATCAACCCCTGGTAGGTGATCGCCAGCGGGCTCACATGGGTGCGCGCGGTGTTGGTCCGGTCGCTCTTGACGTAGACGGCCTTGGTCCAGATATCGAGGTCCAGCGTCGAGCGGTATTGCAGGTTGCTGCTGTCCCTGAGCTTGAAGAACAGATGCAGGCGCCCGTCAAGCACTGCCGCCGATGGCGATTCGGAGATGTCCATGTCCAGCCAGTAGCTCAGCTCGAACTGCCCGCTGGCCGGGTTCAGGGTCATCAGCGCAGCCCGGCCGTACACGCCCGGGACCAGCACATGCAGGCGCTCGGAGAAGACAAAGATCCCCGGCGCGAAGTTGCTGTGCAGTTCGCCGATGGCTTTCGGTTCGCCCCAGTCGGAGATGGCCGTGCGGCTGATGAACTTGACCGGTCCGGAACTGCCCGGCCCGTCGATGTAGACGCAGTACAGGGTGCCCTTGTGACTGGCGACACGGCACGAGCCGTCGGTCACCGCCGAGGTGGAATAGGTGTTGTCGAGAATGCCGTGGGGGCTGAGGCTGGCCCATATCTTGTGCATTGGTTGAGTCCTGGCGGGTGAAGGAGGCGCCATTGCACCAGCCCTGTCCCGGCGGGTCAGTCAGTGCGCGGTCCTGCGAGGCATGGGAAAAGCCCTCCCGCCGCGCCGACAAGCGCCGGCTCCCGGCGCCGTCATTCCGGGTGAGTCGTGTCGCTTGCGGCGCTGTCTACACTGAGCCCACTCTTCCGATGAGCCCTCCGCCCATGAAACGCCTGGCCTTGCTGTTCTGCTCTGCCCTGCTCTCTCTCAGCGCGCTGGCCGCACCGCCCGCGCCCATCCATTTCGGCGAGATCAGCTGGGAAAGCGGCAGCTTCACCACCGCCGTACTGCGCTTGATCGTCGAGCACGGCTACGGCTACCCCACCGACACCCTGCCTGGCAGCACGGTGAGCATGGAAGTGGCGCTGGCGCGCAACGATATCCAGGTGATCGGTGAAGAGTGGGCCGGCCGCAGCCCGGCCTGGGTCAAGGCCGAACAGGCCGGCCAGGTGTTCGCCCTTGGCGACACGGTGAAGAACGCCGATGAAGGCTGGTACGTGCCGGAATTCGTGATCAAGGGCGATGCGGCCAAGGGTATCGAACCCCTGGCGCCGGAGTTGCGCTCGGTCACCGACCTGCAGCGCTACGCCAAGGTCTTCGCCGACCCGGAAGCCCCCGGCAAGGGCCGCTTTCTCAACAGCCCCAGCGGCTGGACCTCGGAGACCGTGAACAGCCAGAAACTCAAGGCCTATGGCCTGGACGGTCTGTACAACAATTTCCGCAGTGGCTCCGGGGCGGCCCTGGATGCGGAAGTCACCTCGTCGATCCGTCGGGGCAAGCCGGTGCTGTTCTATTACTGGTCGCCGACGCCGCTGATGGGCCGTTTCAAGCTGGTACGCCTGGAAGAGCCGCCCTTCGATGAACAGGCCTGGGCGACCCTGACCGATGCGGGCAACCCTGCGCCCAGGGGCAGCCGTTCATTGCCGGCCAAACTGTCCATCGGCGTGTCGAAGACGTTCCATGAGCAATACCCCGACCTGGTCGCCTTCTTCAGCAAGGTCGACCTGCCCATCGACACCCTCAACGCCGTGCTCGCGACCATGAGCGAGAAACGCCAGGACCCGGCCGTCGCGGCCCGGGCGTTTCTCAAGGACAACCCGCAGGTCTGGCGGCAATGGCTGCCGGATGATGTGCGCGGCAAGGTCGAGGCCCATCTGGCAGGTCATTGAGGGTGCACCGGGGCCGTTTCGCGGCCCCGGTGTCAGCAGCACTCTCCGCACTCAGCT
>DQAA01000301.1 GCA_003523465.1 Pseudomonas sp. | reverse complement strand
GCACCAGCACGTACTCGGCCTGGCCGCCGGTCCAGTCGCCCATGTCGACATAGCCGTAGGCGCCACCGGCACGGGCCGGGTTGACGGTCAGGCAGACGCCGGTGTGCATTTCCTTGCAGGAGCGGCAGCGGCCGCAGGCGACGTTGAACGGTACGGACACCAGGTCGCCGATCTTCAGGTGCTCGACATCGCTGCCCTTCTCCACCACCTGGCCGGTGATTTCATGACCCAGGACCAGGCCGACCTGAGCGGTGGTACGGCCGCGCACCATGTGCTGGTCGGAGCCGCAGATGTTGGTGGAAACCACCTTGAGGATCACCCCGTGCTCGATCTTGCGACCGCGCGGGTCCTGCATCTTCGGATAATCGATCTTCTGTACTTCGACCTTTCCGGAGCCGAGATACACCACTCCACGATTGCCAGACATGCTTTTACCTCGCTTGATTTGTAGTTATGCAGCGTTGGTTGCAGCGCCACCGTCCATGGGCGGCATGTGTTACTGGAATGGGGGAATTGTGGGCCTGCCTGCCGTGATTGCAGTGACCAGATGCGACAGCCAGTTATCTACCGGCGGCAGGATTTTGTCGGTTTCAGAAATGCAAATCGCCGGCAACGCCGGCTTCCANNGCGTTGCCGGCGATGAGGCCAGTCAGAGCACTACAGTACGATTGGCGTTAAGAAACACCCGACGCTCGATGTGATACCCAACAGCCCTGGCCAGGGTCAGGCACTCGATATCCCGCCCCTTGGCGATCAGGTCCTCGGGATAGTGGCTGTGGTCCACCACCTCCACCCCCTGGGCGATGATCGGGCCTTCATCCAGGTCGTTGTTGATGTAGTGCGCGGTGGCACCGACCATCTTCACGCCCTTGTTGTAGGCCTGGTGATACGGCTTGGCGCCCTTGAAGCCGGGCAGTAGGGAGTGGTGGATGTTGATCGCCCAGCCGTCCAGGCGCCGGCACAGCTCGGGCGAGAGCACCTGCATGTAGCGGGCAAGAATCACCAGCTCGGCACCGGATTCCTCGATCACCTGCAACACCTTGCGCTCCTGCCCCGGCTTGTCGTGGGGGTCGAGCGGGAAGTGGTGGTACGGAATGTGATGCCACTCGGCCAACGGCTTGAGGTCCGGGTGGTTGGAGATCACCGCCACCACATCCATGCCGAGCTGGCCGATGCGTTGGCGATAGAGCAGGTCGTTGAGGCAGTGATCGGCCTTGGAGACCATGATCACCACCTTCGGCCGGTGGTTCGGCGCGGTCAGCTCGAAGCCCATGCCGAAGGCCTCGCCACGTTCGGCCAGACCTGCGCGGAAGGCGTGTTCGTCGAAGTCCTCGGGCTGACGGAATTCGACGCGGATAAAGAAGCGCCCGGACAACCGGTCATCGAACGAATGGTGCTCGGTGACGTAGCAACGCTGCTCGTAGAGGAAGCGGGTAACCGCGTCCACGGTGCCGAGCAGGCTCGGGCAGTCGGCGGTGAGGATCCAGGTGTCCGGGGCACGGCTCATGGCGATACTCCTGCTCAGGCTTCGATGGCCAGGCCGTATTCGGCCGAGGCGTCCTGCAGCCACAGCCACCAGTAGTCGGAGAAGCTGCGACGGATCAGCAGTTCCCAGGTTTCCTCGCCGGTGCGGCGGATCACCAGTTGCGACTTGGCGAACACGGTGCCGACGGCCTTGCCGACGGGGAAGTTGTTCGGGTGCACGTCGTAGCTGGTGGACTTCATCAGCACTTCGCGGACTTTCGGGCCTTCGAGCACCAGCAGGGTCTGCCCGCCGCTGACGTTGACCACCTGGATGTGCTGGCCTTCCAGCGCCTCGCGCAGGGCATTCTCCACCGCGACTTCCTGGCCGCCGGGAACGATCAGCAGCCACTCGTCCGGGCCGAGCCATTGCAGGGACATGTCGCCATTGGCGACCACGGTCAGGGCCACTGGCAGCTCCAGGCCGATGGCCTTGAACACGCCGCTGGCAAAGGCCGGGTCATGGCCGTCGCCGCGGATGGTCAGGTGACCGAGGAATTTCTTTTCACGCAGCGTCACACCCGGGTTCTTGCGGCCCTTGCCGACCAGGCTGGACAGGTCGGCGTGGTGCAGCGGCGATTCGGCCTTGGCGTCGGAGCCAGGGCGTTGTTCGTAGACGTTGATGGCGCTCATCTTTTTTATACCTGCCTTGAATTCTGTTGGACCTGTGTCGCTTTCGAGGGCCCCATCGCTGGCAAGCCAGCTCCCACAGGTACTGCATGCACAGTCCTTGTGGGAGCTGGCTTGCCAGCGATAGGGCCCTGAAGATCAATGCAGGGCTATCAGCCCGGATCCCGGAAATCCGGGTGGAAATCCGCCGGCACCGCCACGCTGACCTTGTCCCGGGTCGCGAGATCGATCCCTTCGCTGGCCACTTCCGCCAGGAAGTCGATCTGCTCCGTGGTAATCACATAAGGCGGCAGGAAATACACCACACTGCCCAGCGGACGCAACAGCGCGCCACGGGTCAGGGCATGTTCGAACACCTTCAGGCCCCTGCGCTCCTGCCACGGGTAGGCGGTCTTGCTCGCCTTGTCCTGGACCATCTCGATGGCCAGGGCCATGCCGGTCTGGCGCACTTCGGCCACATGGGGGTGGTCCACCAGGTGCGCAGTGGCCGTGGCCATGCGCTGGCTCAGGGTCTTGTTGGCCTCGATCACGTTGTCCTGCTCGAAGATATCCAGGGTCGCCAGCGCCGCGGCACAGGCCAGCGGGTTGCCGGTATAGCTGTGGGAGTGCAGGAAGGCGCGCAGGGTCGGGTAGTCGTCGTAGAACGCGCCGTACACCTCGTCGGTGGTCAGGCAGGCGGCCAGGGGCAGGTAACCGCCGGTCAGGGCCTTGGACAGACAGAGGAAGTCCGGGCGGATACCGGCCTGCTCGCAGGCGAACATGGTCCCGGTCCGGCCGAAGCCCACGGCGATTTCGTCGTGGATCAGGTGCACCTCGTAGCGGTCGCAAGCCTCGCGCAGCAGCTTGAGATACACCGGGTGATACATGCGCATGCCGCCGGCGCCCTGGATCAGCGGCTCGACGATCACGGCGGCGATGCTTTCGTGGTGTTCCGCCAGGGTCTGCTCCATGGCGGCGAACATCGTCCGCGAATGCTCCTCCCAGCTCACGCCCTCGGGGCGCAGGTAGCAGTCCGGGCTCGGCACCTTGAGGGTGTCCAGCAGCAGCGCCTTGTAGGTCTCGGTGAACAGCGGCACATCCCCCACCGACATCGCCGCGATGGTCTCGCCGTGGTAGCTGTTGCTCAGGGTGACGAAACGCTTCTTCTCCGGCCGGCCCTTGTTCAGCCAGTAGTGGAAGCTCATTTTCAGCGCCACTTCGATGCAGGACGAACCGTTGTCGGCGTAGAACACCCGGTTCAGGCCGTCCGGGGTGATCTTGACCAGGCGCTCGGACAGCTCGATCACCGGCTGATGGCTGAAACCGGCGAGAATCACATGCTCCAGTTGGTCGACCTGGTCCTTGATGCGCTGGTTGATGCGCGGATTGGCATGGCCGAACACGTTGACCCACCAGGAACTCACCGCATCCAGGTAGCGCTTGCCTTCGAAGTCCTCCAGCCACACGCCCTCGCCGCGCTTGATCGGGATCAGCGGCAGTTGCTCGTGGTCTTTCATCTGGGTGCAGGGATGCCACAAGACCTTGAGGTCGCGGTCCATCCACTGTTGATTGAGGCCCATCGGCTTGTACTCCTGGCAACGCGGGTTGGGAAACCCGGACAAGCCTAAGCAAAGGACGGGGTGAGAACAATGTCGGCGTGCCGGTAGGTCGCTGCCGGGTTTCAGGCGTCATTCCACTTGACTGAGTCCAGGTGCAGTTTTCCGACGCGCGAGGTCATGATCAGCAGCTCATCGAATGGCGCTGTGTGCTTGTTAAACACAGTGAAATCGGTAACCCCGGGGAGCGAGTAGGTTTTGAGGGTGTCCCCGCGCCTGAAGGTCACAGAGGCAAATGTTTCGGACCACTCCTCGGACAGTGTTGCATTGCTCCAACCCCCGGCGACGCCGAACTGATCAACCTGGTCCTGCTCGGTGAAATCGAACGTGAAGCGGTATTCGAAAGACAGCGCCTTGGCCAATTTGCCGAATTCGATGGTCACGCCGCTCAGGTCACCGATCACCAGCTCCCTGTTTTTGGCGTTGTTCGCCGTGGGCGCGGCGCGGACTCCGCTGGGTTTCGCCCCGGGCGCGTCCGGGAAGCTCACCAACTTCAGGATCATGCCCCCGGGAGTTTTGAAGCTTTCGTCGACGGCAAGTTCGTGCAAACTGGTTTGATTGAAGTATTCCGTAAAGTTGGCCATTGCTTTCTCTCCTGGAGCGCGGCTTGCCTCTGTTACGCAGATATCCTCTCGCGGGGGTAGGTAGTCGTCTACTGATAGAAATATCAGGCACCTCCTGTTTCATCCGCCCGCGCTGGCGGCTCCCGGTGCCGTGACGTATCCTTCGGCGTCATGTCTGTCGGGGATTTTTTCCCCGTTTTTTCTGCCCAAAATCCGGAGTTCGACGAATGTCTGCTGGTTGGCTGCGCGGCTGCGCGCTGGTGTTTATCGGGTTGTTCAGCGCGGGGGCGATGGCGGCGACCAAGACCCCGACGGCCATCGTGGTCGGCGGCGGACTGGCGGGGCTCACGGCAGCCTATGAGCTGCAGAACAAAGGCTGGCAGGTGACCTTGCTGGAAGCCAAGTCCGGCATCGGTGGTCGCTCGGGCCTGGCCACCAGCGAGTGGATCGGCAACAGCAAGGCGCAGCCGGTGCTCAACCAGTACCTGGACACCTTCAAGCTCACCACGCTGCCGGCGCCGGAGTTCGTGCGGACCCCGAGCTACCTGATCGATGGCGAATATTTCAGCGCCGCCGACCTGACCACCAAGCAGCCGGCCACCGCCGAGGCCCTGAAGCGCTACGAGAAGACCCTCGACGACCTCGCCGCGTCCATCAGCGATCCGGAAAACCCGGCGGCCAACAGCACCCTGTTCGCCCTCGACCAGATCAACGTCTCTGCCTGGCTGGACAAGCTGCAACTGCCGGCCACCGCGCGCCAACTGGTCAACCAGCAGATCCGCACCCGCTACGACGAACCGTCGCGCCTGTCGCTGCTGTATTTCGCCCAGCAGACCCGCGTCTATCGCGGCGTCAACGACCGCGACCTGC